>NQJH01000024.1 GCA_002256685.1 Methylococcaceae bacterium NSP1-2
GCGGTGTTGCGATTCTGGATGATAATACGGGGCGGCTGGAGATAGCAGCACAGCATGAAGTATTCGATAGTTATCAGGGCATTTTTGCCCGCGATCATAAAGATGCGTTGTTGATTGCCGAAGGGGTGTTGGCAATTAATGACTATTTAAACGTGCCGCAGTTGAAAGTGGAGAAGTTGTATAGCATTGATCAAGCCAGAGAGGTGTATGCAAGAAGTCTCACGTTGACGTGGAGGGTAAAACCGCCAGCCGATAGTTTGGTGACTGAGTTGGAGACAACACTGATACCGTTTAAAGGTGGTCGATGTCCTGTGGTGATTGAATACAGTTCAGCTGTTGCGCGTGCTAGCTTACAACTGGGTGATGCGTGGCGGGTGCGTCCGACGGATGAATTATTGGTGCAGTTAAAGACCTTGTTTGCGACAGCAGAGGTTAGGTACAAATAGAGTCGGGTGGGCAAAAAGCTTGCCCACCCTACATTTTCTTTAAGACTCTGTGCTTGATTCTTGTTTAATCACTTCAGCTTTGGGTGCTTTGGGCGCAGGTTCTGCAACGGGAACTGGATTTGGCGTATTCACTGCCGCCTGTTCAGCCCGCTCAGTTTTTTCTACACGTTCGGCAAATTCACTGTTGTATGAACGAGTTTGTGTAGGACGTGGTTCGTTTGCACTCACTTCGTTACTGAATGATTCATCGCTATAAGACGGCTGTGCGTCATTGTCTAACTCAGGTTTTTTGTAGTTAGGATTACGCGGTCTTCTGCGATTCGGTCCTCTTCTGGCATTGTTTTTTCTTTCTGGCTTAGCTGCTAAACCTTCTGTTGTTTCAGTCTCGTTGACGACTTCACTCGCTGTCTCAGGGATAGCAATAGTGGGCGGCACAATAACAACTTCATTCAGCACATCCGCTTCAACAACAGGCACTGGCGCGAGATTAGGTCTAACATTGCGACCAGGACCGCGTGCTGGACGACTGGGGCGTGGTTCTTGGTTTACATTCTGATTTGGATTTGGCGTAGTTTGGTTTGGATTGGGTGCAACGACTTGATCGCCCGTACCTCTGCCCTTACCTTTACCACGTCTGTTATTGCGATTTCTGTTTTGTTGACCTTCAGACGTTGCTTGCGCTTTTTCAACAACAGTGGGCGTGGGTGTTGTGATTTCTGGTGCAGGTGCGAGTATTTCTGTCTCTATACTATTGCTATAAGCGACCAATTTGTGCCAAAAGCGTTTAATTAAGTTAGCCGCTTCACTTTTGTTCTGCACGGGTGCAGGTGAGTCGTGCATAAATTCTTTAACCGCCGCTCTTTCACTGGGGTGTTTGACGTGTTGGGCAAACTCAGGAATGGTGATTTCTTCGGCTTTGATTTGTAAGTAGCTGGGTTTTTCGTCCGCGCCTTCTTTTTCTTTGAGGCGTTCAATATTGTAAGCAGGGGTTTCTAAATGTCGGCTCGGTAAAATAACAATGCCGACTTTTAAGCGGTGTTCAATGTGATCGATAACACTGCGTTTTTCATTGAGTAAAAAGGTCGCGCATTCAATGGGTAAATGGGCAATGACTTTTTCCGTGCCTTTTTTCATCGCTTCTTCTTCAATCACACGCAATACCGACAGTGCGACTGATTCAACATTACGAATCGTGCCTTGACCTTTACAGCGTGGGCAGGGCAGTTGCGTTGCGTCACCTAAAGAAGGACGCATCCGTTGCCGCGACATTTCCAACAAACCAAACCGTGAAATGCGGCTAGTTTGTATGCGTGCGCGGTCAATTTTTAACGCATCACGCAAATGATTTTCGACGGTGCGCTGATTTTTATTGGATAGCATGTCGATAAAATCGATAACGAATAAGCCGCCTAAATCGCGTAACCGTAGTTGTCTAGCGATTTCATCCGCCGCTTCCATATTGGTATTTAGCGCGGTTTCTTCAATATCACTGCCTTTAGTGGCGCGGGCGGAGTTAATGTCGATAGAGGTTAAGGCTTCGGTATGGTCAATCACGATAGAACCGCCAGAGGGTAGCGATACTTCACGCCCATAAGCAATTTCAATTTGTGATTCAATTTGATAGCGGTTAAACAATGGCACAGCGTCTTGATACAGTTTTGCTTTGGGCAAAAAATGCGGCATGACTTGTTTTAAAAACTTTTGTACCATTTTAAAGGCGTCTTCGTTGTCGATAAGAATTTCATCAATATTGCCACGCAAATGATCGCGTAAGGCGCGGATGATGATATTGCTTTCTTGAAAGACTAAAAACGGTGCGGATTGTTCTTTAGCGGTGCGGTCTATGGCTTCCCACAGCTGCATCAAGTAATTCAAATCCCATTGTAATTCTTCGGCGTTTTTGCCACAGCCAGCGGTACGGACAATTAAGCCCATGTTTTCGGGGATTTCTAACGATGCCATGACTTCGCGTAAGTCACTGCGAGTTTCGCCTTCAATGCGCCGTGAAATACCGCCCGCTTTGGGATTGTTAGGCATTAATACCAAATAAGTACCTGCCAAACTGATATAAGTGGTGAGTGCCGCGCCTTTATTGCCGCGCTCTTCTTTTTCAATTTGGACGACAATTTCTTGACCTTCACGAATCAAATCTTTGATATTAGGACGGCGACCTTCTTCTGCGCCTTCTTGGGCATGACGATACAGCGGGGAAATTTCTTTAAAGGGTAAAAAACCTTGTTTTTCAGAGCCGTAATTAACAAAAGCGGCTTCTAGGCTGGGTTCTACGCGGGTAATAATACCTTTATAGATATTGGATTTTTTTTGTTCTTTTGATGGGATTTCAATGTCAAAATCATATAACTTTTGACCGTCTACCAAAGCGACTCGCAGTTCTTCCGCTTGCGTAGCGTTGATAAGCATTCTTTTCATTCAATATTCCTTGTAGTGTCCTGCTCCATTGTAGATTTTACTGAGTTGACTGGATTTAATCATCGTTAATATAAGGTTACTGATACAGAGCGATAGGGTTGGTTATGACTGTGCGGCTAAGGTTTTTATGGTTTTATGCCGTTATCTGTGCGTTGTAGTGGATAGTTTGAGCTTTAAGTAGGTCAAGGCAACGGACAGATACTCAGTCAATATTCAGTCTTGCTGGTAAATTCTGCTTGAAAACAGGAGTTATAAATCGTGCGTCTAGGGTCGAACGATGAACCCGAAATTCTTGTTATGAAGTCGCTTGTGCGGCTTCATGGTGTTTTGTTAAGTCGGTAAAACCCACTGAATAAACAGTCACTCATCAACGTCAACACACAGCGATTTTAAAAAAATCGTCTAACTAAATTCGTTTGAGCGTTTAAAGTCTGGCTTTGAGCGTGTTCCGACTGCGGCTATGGTACTTATTAATGGGCATTTTTCCAAGCATTATTATCTAATATAGTGTGCAAGTCGCGTAGGGCGGGTTGACGTAGCGTAACCCGACAAAAATCTATAGCAAGAGGTTTTGATTATAACTGACTGGTTAAAATGCAACCCCGCAACTAATGGCAACAAAGCCAATTTTTTGATCTCGGCATATTTAGTTTTTTGTGCTGTGCATCACATCGGTTAGTCGTGTATCACATCTACTAGCATTTATTGTCACTGGTGAATAGGTTATAGTGATAGTTTTTATTTTTATCGACCCTAGCATGAGCAATGAACAACAAGGCGAGTCGCCTAAAGTCACTTTTATCGAAATTACCGAAGACCATAGCGATCAACGGTTGGATAATTTTTTATGCACCCATTTAAAAGGTGTTCCCAAAAGTCGTATTTATCGTATCGTCCGTAAAGGCGAAGTGCGCGTCAATAAAGGGCGCGTGGATGTTAAATACCGTTTAGTCGAAGGCGATATTATTCGCATTCCCCCTGTGAGAGTCGCCGAACGTAGCGAAGAATCTTACGTCCCGCAAGGTTTAAAAGATGCGTTACAACACAGTATTTTATTTGAAGACGATGGCTTTTTAATTATCAATAAACCCGCTGGTTTTGCGGTACATGGCGGCAGTGGTGTCAGTTCTGGCATTATTGAAGGCTTGCGTTTAATTCGACCCGAAGCGCGGTTTTTAGAATTAGTGCATCGTTTAGATAAGGACACGTCAGGCTGTTTGGTCATCGCTAAAAAACGCAGTGCCTTGCGGTTATTTCACACTTTATTTCGTGACAATGACATTCATAAAACCTATGTCGCGTTGTTATCAGGGCAATGGAAACGCAAAAAGCTAATAGTCACCGCGCCGTTGTTAAAAAATGTGCAAAAAGGCGGCGAGCGTATGGTGTCTATCAGCCCGTTAGGTAAAGAATCGGAAACTTTATTTCGCCGCTTACAATTATTTCCTGAGGCAACGTTGGTTGAGGCTTCGCCAAAAACAGGACGCACCCATCAAATCCGTGTTCATGCTGCCAGTTTAGGGCATCCTATTATCGGTGATGAGCGTTACGGTGAAGATGATGCCAATAAACATTTTAGACACAAAGGCTATAAACGCATGTTTTTACACGCGCAAACCCTGCGTTTTCAGCATCCCGTCACTGGTATCGCTATGATTATTTCTGCCCCGTTACCTCCACAATTAGATAACTTACTCAAACATGAACAATCGCTTTGATTTACTGATTTTTGATTGGGATGGGACGTTAATTAACACCATCGATTGGATTACCCATTGTTTACAAACAGCGGCTGAACGCTGTGGTTGTACGATTCCTGAACAGCAGGCGGCAAAAGATGTGATTGGTTTAAGCATTCAAGAAGCCACTTCAACACTGCATCCAAACGTGGATGCTAAGACGCATGAGCAATTAGTGCAGCATTACAGTCAAGAGTATTTATCCAAACAACTCAGTCGGGCTGATTTATTTCCTGACACCTATGAAATGTTAGTAGAACTCAAACAAGCCGGTTATTCACTCGCCGTTGCTACCGGCAAAACGCGCCACGGTTTACAAGCGGCATTACAGGCGACCGGCACTGAAGCACTGTTTGATATTACGCGCTGTGCCGATGAAACCGCCTCTAAACCAAACCCAAAAATGTTGCTGGAGATTATGCAGGTCACTAATCACCCGCCAGAACGCAGCTTAATGGTGGGTGACTCTATTCATGACTTGCAAATGGCAGCTAATGCCCTCATTTCATCGATAGGGGTGTGCTGTGGCGCACACTCAAAAGACACTCTGCAACACTACAAACCGTTGTTATGCTTAACGCACGCAACGGAATTATTGGCTTATTTAAGGTAACACGCGATGGAAAATCAACAAAATGACTCAGAAAAATCCGCCGGTTGGGAACGAGAGGTGCTGGAAAAAGTCGCCCTCGCCGCTGTCACTGAACAAACTCGCGCTCGCCGCTGGGGCGTGTTTTTTAAATCCCTCACCTTTGGCTATTTAGCCATACTGTTAGGTGTCATGTTGTATCCCAACATGAAAAAAGAAATGGGCGGCGATGGCAAAGATCATACTGCCGTGGTAGATATTGTGGGTGTGATTGCTGAAGGCAAAGACGTGAATGCTGAAAATGTCATTAAAAGCCTACGCGCCGCAGTGAAAGATAAAAATACCAAAGGTATTATTCTGCATTCCAATTCCCCCGGTGGTAGCCCTGTGCAGTCGGCTTATATTTATGAAGAAATTCGTAACATCAAAAAACTCAATCCTAAACTGCCGATTTATGCGGTCGTCAGTGATATATGTGCGTCAGGGTGTTATTACATTGCCTCTGCGGCGGATAAAATTTTTGTGAGTCCTGCCAGTTTAGTGGGATCAATCGGTGTCATCATGGATGGTTTTGGTTTTGTCGATACCATGAAAACCCTTGGTGTAGAGCGTCGTTTAATCACCGCAGGTGCGCATAAAGCGATGCTAGACCCATTTTCACCGCCTAAGCCCGATGAAAATCAATACATGCAAACCTTGATAAACCAAGTTCATCAGCAATTTATCGCGGCTGTTAAACAAGGACGTGGTGATCGCTTAAAAGAAACCTCAGACACGTTTTCTGGTTTAGTGTGGACAGGTGAAGAAGGCGTTAAATTGGGGATTGCTGATGCGTATGGCAATGACAGTTCAGTGGCTAAAGACTTGATCGGCGCAGAACGCTTAGTGGATTTCACTGAGTCAGAAGAATTCTTCGATAAACTCATCGGTAAAATGGGCGCGTCGTTCGGTCATGCAATCGGTAGCGTGTTACAAACCCCCGTATTACGTTAGTTTTTCCTCAGGAGTCTAAAAACTTATTTTTAGACTCCCCCTCCTTATTCATTTTCAGTTCACGGTCACTGTGCGATAGTGTAGCCAATCTGTATTGATGCCAGACACGATGCTCAAATTTGCCTGACATCAACTAATGTATGTTCATAACAATTGTGGGAGAGGCAAAATGAAAACGATAATAATACTGTTATTGCTATCCGTGTCGTCACTGGCGATGGCTGAAGATTATAGCAATCCATTATCAACGCAGGATCGATTGCGCATTATCTCTGAAAATATAAATTACACGCCCGCACAAACACGATATTTTATAGAGCAACAACGCGTGAATGATGCTAGACGAAATCAGGTTGAGCTAGAACAAGCCGAGGCAAACCGCAATAGAATGATACAGTACTATAAGGATCGAAGAGACACGGAAAGATTTATCGGTGATTAGTGATGGGCAGGAGACGGGATATGAAAATATTAATAATGCTGTTACTGGTATCCATGTCGTCAGTAGTGATGGCGAATGGTTATTACGAGCTATCAGCGGCAGAGCAGTGGCAAGATTATCCAAAAAGTAATTCTTATTCAGATACACGCTATCGGATACAGTACACGCCCGCGCAGATACAAGGTTTTGTAGACCAACGGAATGCTGAGATTGCTAAGCGAAATCAGGCTGAGCTGGAAAAAAAGATCGCACACTACAATGAGATGCAGCAATACTATGCGGCTCAAAGAGCATCGCTACAATTTATCGGCGAGTTAGAGTGAAAGTAATATGAAAGGCATCAGTGGCGGGATGACCAAGAAATGGAAATAAAATATAAATGGTAGGCATGGATGCGGAGCAATTACCCAGAAAGAAATTATGTTTCTGAATGTCCCAGACCTCATTATTAAAGCACACGGAATCATCATGCGTATCCTCATCGTCGAAGACGAAAAACTAATTTGTGAACAACTACGCCGCTACTTTGTGGACAAAGGTTTTGCGGTTGATGTGGCACATACTGCAACGGACGGTGAATATATGGGTAAGGAATACCCGATTGATGCTGCTATTGTGGATTTAGGCTTGCCTGATTTTTCAGGTATCGAACTCATTAAGCATTTGCGCCAACACAAAGTCACCGTGCCTATTTTAATTCTCACTGCCAGCCGTATTAGTTGGCAGGAAAAAGTAGAAGGTTTGGATGCGGGCGCGGATGATTATGTCACCAAACCCTTTGAATACGCGGAATTACTGGCGCGTATTAATGCGCTGATACGCCGCTCAGTCGGCTTAGCGCACCCTGTATTGACGTATCGTGATATAACCATTAACACCGTGGCGCAAGAAGTATTTGTTGCGGGTGTAAAAATAGAACTCACTGCCTATGAATACAAGGTGCTGGAATATTTACTGTTTCACAAAGGCAAATGGATTTCCAAAACCACCTTAGCGGCGCATATTTATGATGAAGAATTTGACCGTGATAGCAATGTGATTGAGGTGTTTATCGGTCGATTAAGAAAAAAAATTGACCCAGAAGGTAACCGAAAACCCATCGCCACCTCACGCAATCGTGGTTATTGCATTCTTGCGGATGCCTAAACATGTTTCCAAAATCCATCACCTTACGGCTATTTCTGTCTGAATGTTTAGTACTAATTGCCTTCTTCGCACTGGTGGTGCTGACCTTTGATTATGTTGTTGTTGAAGGCTTAGCCAAAGATAGATTACAAGACTTTATGATGAGTCTTGAAAAAGACACGCAAGAAACCGTTGCCAAATCGAATAATGCCAATAAATTCAAAATGCCCGAATTTTACAGAGAAGGGCGTTTTGGCGATGCGAATGCTGATTTATATGGTTTTATTATTCATGACAATAAAGAAATTTGGTATTCGCCTTCGGTTGCTGGAAAAGACCAGCGGCAAGTTAAACCACCTAATGATCTGAGCGTTAATGAGTCATTATTTCTGAAAGACATCACCAATAAAACCAAGCCACGTTATGTATTGTATAAACGTGTCAGCCTAAAAAATGCCGATAATCAAGAGGGCGATTATCTTTTAACCGTGAGCGAAGGTGATTTATTTGCCAGTACGCAACTTAAAAAACTCAACGAATCCTTAAAAGAATCGATGACGGTGTTGGGGTTAGCCTTGTTAGTAATTCGGTTTTTAGTATTGCGCTCAGGCTTAAAACCGTTACGCAGTATCGTCGTTGACTTAGCCGCGATTGATGAAGGTAAAAAAGAGCTCTTAAACGGGCAGTATCCCACCGAATTACAAGGCATTGTCAGCAATTTGAATGCGTTTATTAGTCATGAACGTGTGCGCTTAGAACGCCATCGTAATAATCTAGCCGATTTAGCCCACAGTTTAAAAACTCCCTTAGCTATTCTACGCGGCTGTACCGAAAATTTTGCCGATCACAAAGCCACGGTGAATGAGCAAATTACGCGGATGGATGACATTATCACCTATCAATTACAACGCGCCTCCGCGAAAGTTGAACACACGGTAATTAAGCATATTGATGTCTGCACTGTCATTGAAAAAATCCATACTTCACTCAGTAAAGTGTATTTGGATAAAGCCATTCAGTTTGACATTAGCGTTCCTGAACATTGCTTTATTTATTGTGAAGAAGGCGATTTGTATGAAATTGTCGGTAATCTAATGGATAACGCTTGTAAATGGTGTCATCAACGTGTCAAAGTCAGCATTGAACTGAGTCCGCGCAAAGACCGCCGCAACTATTCGCTGTTATTACACATTGAAGATGATGGTGTGGGTATTCCGGTCGGCAAATTTAATCAAATTTTAAAACGTGGCACGCGCGTAGATGAAAATATTCATGGGCATGGCATTGGTGTCAGCGTAGTCAATGAAATCATTAAAATGCTAGGCGGTAAATTAGACGGCGGTAGAAGCGCGGCGTTAGGCGGTATGCACTGGCGGATTTATTTGCCGTAATGAATGAATAGGGATGCGAATAAATTCGCACCTACTTAATCCTTAACTGCATACGCTATACCTTGCCACGCCACCTCAGCGAGTAACAATAACTCCTGTTCAGTGATGATATAAGGCGGCATAAAATAAATAACATTACCTAGCGGGCGCAGTAACACACCTTTAGACAGTGCGTATTGATAAACTTTAACGCCACGACGTTGTTGCCACGGATACGGTTCGCGGGTGTGTTTATTTTTGACCATTTCAATCGCCAGTATCATGCCTGTTTGCCGTACTTCGGCAACGTGGGGGTGGTCATTAAAACGCGCGGCAACCTTCGCCATTATGTTTGCTAAGGCGTGATTTTTTTCGATAATGCCTTGTTGCTGAAAAATATCAATGGTTGCCAGTCCCGCTCGACACGCTAACGCATTCCCCGTGTAACTGTGCGAATGTAAAAAGGCTTTCAACTTCGTGTAATCATCATAAAACGCTTCGTACACTTGTTGAGTGGTTAACACAGCGGACAATGGCAAATAACCGCCTGTTAAGCCTTTGGATAAACACATAAAATCAGGGCTGATTATTGCTTGTTCACAAGCAAATAAAGTACCAGTGCGACCAAAACCAACAGCGATTTCATCGGCGATTAAATGCACTTGGTATTTATCACAAGCGGCGCGTAATAAGGTTAAATACACAGGATCATACATCCGCATATTGCCCGCACATTGCACTAACGGCTCAATAATCACCGCACACACCGTGTCTGCGTGTTGTTGTAGTGTTTGTTCCATGAAGGCAAACTGGCGCGTGGAATACTCTGCCCACGATTCACCTGCTTCACGCGTATAACAATCGGGGCTAGGGACGCTGATAACATCCATCAGTAATGGCGCGTAAGTTTCTTTGTACAGCGGCACATTACCGACCGCTAACGCGCCTAAGGTTTCGCCGTGATAACTGTTTTCTAGGGTAATAAATTTAGTTTTGGCGACTTTGCCGTGATTGCGCCAATAGTGAAAACTCATTTTTAACGCGACTTCCACCGCCGCTGAGCCGTTGTCAGCAAAAAAACAGCGGGTTAAACCGATGGGAGTAATTTCAACCAATTTTTCCGCTAATTTAATGGCGGATTCATGCGTGAATCCGGCGAAAATTACTTGTTCTAAATTATCGAGTTGATCTTTTAGCGCGGCATTAATCGCAGGATTGGCATGACCAAATAAATTGACCCACCATGAACTAATCGCATCGAGATAACGATTGCCATCAAAATCTTCCAGCCAAACGCCTTGGGCTTTTTTAATGGGAATCATCGGCAAAGTTTCATGATCGTGCATTTGGGTACACGGATGCCACAAAA
>NQJH01000204.1 GCA_002256685.1 Methylococcaceae bacterium NSP1-2
TACGCGGCTTTACCACCCGGCACATACAAACCCACACGGTCTAACGGCGTTATTTTCTGCCCCAATACCGTACCGTCCGCTTCGGTATATTGCCACGGTTGAATTTTTTGATGTTCCGCATAAGCACGAACTCGATCAGCGGCAGTTTGCAAGGCTTGAGTTTGTGCGGCTGGCAAATTCTCCCAAGCGGTTTTCAAGGTCTCTTTAGACATTTCTAACTCGCTAGCATCAACAACCTGACGATTATCAAAGCGATTAGTGTATTCAATTACCGCCGCATCACCGCGCTTTCTGACATCGGCAATAATGTCTAATACCCGTCGATGCACATCTAAATCGTCAGTTTCATTCCATGCCAACAGGTTTTGTAATTGTTGGTCAAAATCGTGTGCAGTGGTGCTGAGTTTTTGGATGTTTAAGTTGGACATAGGATTATGCAGGTCAAAAATTAAAGTGTAGTGTTGTAGTTATCGCTTCGCCAACGTCTGCTCAAACTGCGTTAACAACTCTGCAATCGCGGCGTTTTTCATTTTCATGGCGGCTTTGTTGACGACTAAGCGGGAGCTGATTTCCATAATTAAATCACGCGGTTCCATGTCGTTGGCTTTTAGGGTGTTGCCTGTGTCTACTAAGTCTACGATGCAATCAGCCAAGCCGACTAAGGGGGCGAGTTCCATAGAGCCGTAGAGTTTGATGATTTCGGCTTGTATGCCTAGGCTGGCAAAATAGCGTTGGGCGATTTTGACAAACTTAGTGGCAACGCGCACACGTCCTGTAATTGGCGGCGCGTCTTTGCGAGTGGCGGTCATTAAACGACAACGGGCTATGCCTAAATCTAATGGCTCATACAAACTTTCTGCACCGTGTTCGATTAATACGTCTTTACCTGCGATACCTAAATCAGCCGCGCCGTATTCGACAAAAGTGGGAACATCGGTGGCACGAATGATGACTAGCTGCACATCAGGGCGCGTGGTATTTAAAATCAATTTACGACAGGTTTTAGGGTCATCAGTGGGGACGATACCTGCTTCTGCCAATAAAGGCAGGGCTTCTTCATAAATTCTGCCTTTGGAAACTGCAATGGTAAGCATAGTGACTCCTAGCGTGGAACGCGCTGAATGGTCGCGCCCAGTTGTGAGAGTTTTTCTTCAATGTGGTCGTAGCCTCTATCAATATGATAAATACGATCCACGAGTGTGCTACCTTCGGCAACCAAAGCGGCTATGACTAAACTGGCAGACGCTCTTAAGTCGGTCGCCATCACAGGCGCACCGGTTAATTTTTCCATGCCTGTACAAATTGCAGTATTAGATTCCAACCTGATATTCGCGCCCATGCGTTGTAATTCTTGAACGTGCATAAAACGGTTTTCAAAAATGGTTTCGGTAATAATGCCTACCCCTTCGGCAACGCAGTTCATGGCAATAAATTGTGCCTGCATGTCAGTAGGGAAAGCGGGATAGGGCGCAGTACGCAAAGACACAGCTTTAGGTTTTTTACCGTGCATATCTAAAGCGATCCAGTCTTCACCGGTGGTAATTTCCGCGCCAGCTTCAACGAGTTTTTCTAACACAGCATCGAGTATATCGGGGCGGGTATTTTTCAGTTTTACTTTGCCGCCAGTAATGGCAGCGGCACATAGGTATGTGCCTGTTTCAATACGGTCGGGCAGGATGTTGTAGTGCAAACCTTCTACGCCTAATTTTTCGACACCTTCGATGACTAATACGTCTGTGCCGATGCCCGTAATTTTCGCGCCCATTGCATTTAAGAAATGCGCTAAGTCAGTGACTTCGGGTTCTTTAGCGGCATTTTCGATGATGGTGGTGCCTGAGGCTAAGGTTGCCGCCATCAATAAGTTTTCTGTGCCAGTCACAGTGATTTGTTCTAACACTAAACGACAACCTTTCAGTCTATCCACTTTGGCATGAATAAAACCGCCTTCGACGGTGATGTCCGCACCCATTTTTATTAAACCATTCAAATGAATATCGACAGGACGTGTACCTATCGCACAACCACCAGGAAGGGAAACGTGGGCTTCACCAAAGCGTGCTAATAACGGACCTAAGACCAGAATAGACGCGCGCATGGTGCGTACCAGTTCATAAGGGGCTTCGTAGCTGGTGATAGAGTTGCTATCGACTTCGATGTTCATTTTCTCATCAACGAGCAAGTTTACCCCCATACGACCAAGCAATTCCATAGTGGTGGTAATATCGTGTAAATGCGGAATGTTGCCGACGCTGACGGGGGTTGTTGATAGTAAGGTAGCAGCTAGAATAGGGAGTGCGGCGTTTTTCGCACCAGAAATGCGTAGTTCTCCAGAGAGTCTTGCGCCGCCTGTAATAATTAATTTATCCATAGTGGGAGTGTGTTAGATGATAGGTGAAGGAGAAACAGCGAATTCAGTCAGCCGTTGCAAAATGACTGGATTTATCAAAACCGCTGAGCTTGGCAAGATTGCGCAATTGTTCAGGAATATTTTTAAAATGTAATTGGATTTTATTTTGGCGCGTATATTTTATCCATTCAATCATCAGTGCGAGACCCGCACTGTCAGTACAAGTCACGCGACCTAAATCAATGGTAGCCAGTTTGGTCGTGTTCAAAAAATCAAATGACTTGACGGTTTTTTTATCAATGGTAGCAAAGGTTAAATCGCCATCGACAATAAACTGACCCGCGCCTAGCTCGATAATCGCTAGTTTACTCACTCTTTTTTGTCCCCTTGGGCTTTTTCTTCAGCGGATTTGAACAAAAACTGCCCGATGACTTTTTCAAGGATAATCGCAGATTGAGTAAGATCAATTTTGCCGCCATTTTTCAACACTGCTTCTGAACCACCCGGTTCGAGATTCACATATTGTTCACCTAATAAACCGGCGGTAAAAATACTGGCGGTGGTGTCTTCGGGCAGGGTGTTGTACTGAGATTCAATCGCCATACTGACTACCGATTGATAGGTTTTGGGGTCAAACCGAATGTCGGTGACTTTGCCAATTTTAACCCCTGCGGCAGAAACAGCAGATTTAACTTTTAAGCCGCCAGAGCTTTCAAAGCTCGCAGTGACGGTGTAAGTATCCTTATCTCCAAATGAGCTAAGATTACTGACTTGTAACGCAAGAAAAAAGAGTCCAGCAATACCTGATGCGACAAAAAGACCGACCAGTGTATCTTGAGTGGCTGTGTGCTGCATGTTAATTATCTCCAAACATGAGTGCGGTAAGAATAAAATCGAGACCTAAAATACTAAACGCCGAATTGACCACGGTGCGCGTCGTGGCACGGCTTACGCCTTCGGACGTTGGAATGGCATCATAGCCTTCAAATAAGGCAATCCATGAGGTGACAAAACCAAAGATGACGCTTTTAATCACACCATTAATAATATCATCGTAAAAATCCAGTTGAGTTTGCATTTGCGCCCAGTAAGCCCCGTCATCTACGCCTAATAAACCTGTGCCAATTAGTTGTCCACCGATGATACCAACAGCACTAAATAACGCAGCGAGTAGTGGCATGGATAAAAAGCCCGCTAAAAAACGCGGCGTAATGATACGCCGTATCGGATCAATTGCCATCATTTCCATGCCTGATAATTGTTCGGTGGCTTTCATCAAGCCTATCTCTGCGGTCAAAGCAGAACCTGCTCTGCCTGCAAATAATAACGCCGTTACCACAGGACCCAGTTCTCGAACTAAAGACGCGGCAACCATGATGCCTAAGCTTTCTTCCGCACCAAAATCGGACAGAATATAAAAGCCTTGCAAACCTAATACCATACCGACAAATAAGCCTGAAATGGTGATAATCAAAAATGATAGCACCCCGACCGAAAACATTTGGTTCATTAATAAGCGCGGTCTAATCAATATGCTGAAAATACCCGCTAGCGTTTGTATCAGAAAGTAAGTCGCTCGCCCCAGCTTAGTGAAACTGGTGCGCGTGCTTGCGCCTAAATTTTGTAAAAATTGCATCATAAGTTAATTAGTTTTGTGATGATAAGAGCATCCACGAAAATCACGAAAAATTTTGCTCGGCGTAGGTTGGGTTAGCGATAGCGTAACCCAACATTACCTCAATACCGTTTTCCAGTGGATAATAAATCATCCACATAGTCTTTGGCTGGATAATGAAAATGCACACATCATGCGAGACGATAATGCTGGTCAAGCCTAAGGTTTCATTTAAGGCTTTAATCAACAACACCAGTACACCCATTGAGATGGGATCTTGTCCAGTAAACGGTTCATCATACAAAATCATCATCGGGTCTAAAGCAATGGCTCTGGCTAATGCCACGCGCCGCGCCATACCGCCCGATAATTCATTTGGCATTAACAAAGACGCGCCTCTTAAGCCGACCGCTTGTAATTTCATCAATACTAAGGAGCGAATCATCGATTCGGTCAAATGGGTATGTTCGCGCAGTGGAAACGCGACATTATCATAGACATTCATGTCGGTTAATAACGCGCCACTTTGAAATAACATGCCCATGCGTTTACGCAGTTCATACAATTCTTTACGGCGTAAGCGATGCACGTTTTCACCATCGACGGTGATTATTCCCTTTTCAGGATATAACTGCCCGCCGATTAATTTAAGTAACGTGGTTTTACCCGTGCCACTCGGACCCATGATCGCGGTAATTTTGCCGCGTTCAAAATCCAGTGAAATATCATTAAATATCTTATTGTTACCGCGAGAAAATGTTAAGTTGCGAACAGAGACTAAGGTGTTTTGAGAGGAATCGCTATTATCCATGCTGTGGTTGGCGTATCGGTTGCAAATCTGAGCTGACTATTTTCTATGACTACTCCCTCACAGTCAATCTATTGTGGCAGTCTGCCCATTCTTTAGCTTTGCTAAAATTTCTTTGGCGTATTTATCTGCCCCTGACGGCAGTTTACCCGCTTGGTGATTAATCCACGCGGCTATGTCTTGCCATGCGGTATTAGCGTTTAAATCGCGTAATAACATGTGATGACCTTGCGGATAAATCGCGACGGTTTTGTGTGCGCTATCGGTAGCAAGAAACTGTTGTAAAAACAGGTAAGTTGGCTCTTTGGGAATAATATCGTCTTTTTCACCGTACAGAATCAGCGTGTTTTCATGCAGTGAGTGGGCATTATTAAACGCAGCATCCATTAAATCCGTTAGCCCATAAATGGCTTCTACGCGCGTTCCTTTAATGACCCAAGGATCACGACCTAAAGCGCGGAGCATGGGAATATTATCGGAGGGCATAACTTTTACCCCCTCACCCGTGAGCGTCAACCAAGGCATCGGCCCGTTGCGGTGGCCCCCGTTTCGGCGCGTGATACGCGTGTCTCCCGCCCGCCCTGGCCCCCGATTCGAT
>NQJH01000205.1 GCA_002256685.1 Methylococcaceae bacterium NSP1-2
GGAAGTTGAAAATAACAGGTTTATTCAAGGTAAATAAACTGTTGAAATCTCGATCCGACAAACCATGTGGATGTTCACTGCTAGGCACTAATTTGTATAAATCGACCACGTTGATAAAGCGGATTTTCAATTTTGGGAAGTTTTCGCGCAATAATACCACCGCCGCTAAGGCTTCTTTAGTTGGAATATCACCCGCACTGGCGAACACTAAATCAGGCTCCGCACCATCATCGTTACTTGCCCAGTCCCAAATACCGATACCTTTAGTACAGTGCTTAATCGCCGCATCCATATCCAGATATTGCAAATGTTTTTGTTTGTCGGACACAATGACGTTGATGTAATCGGTACTTTTCAAACAATGATCTGCCACTGACAGCAAACAATTCACATCGGGCGGTAAATAAATGCGCGTCACTTCAGGGCTTTTATTGACCACTAAATCCAAAAATCCGGGGTCTTGATGGGTAAAACCGTTATGATCTTGTCGCCAAACCGTAGAGGTAATCAACAAGTTTAACGAAGACACGGGCGCACGCCAAGGCACATCACTGGACATTGCCAGCCATTTCGCGTGTTGATTAAACATCGAATCAATGACATGGACAAAGGCTTCATAGGTTGAAAAGAAACCATGACGACCCGTCAATAAATAGCCTTCCAGCCAACCTTCTAAGGTATGCTCAGAGAGCATTTCCATGACACGACCATCGGGTGACAATTCACCACCATCGGCATCTTCGGGTAAATAATCCGCTAACCATGTTTTTTTGCTGACTTCGTAAATATCATCAAGTTTATTCGAGCTATTTTCATCGGGTCCAAAGACACGAAAATTAGTCATATTGTCGCGCATAATATCGCGCAAGAACTTACCCAAAGGACGGGTATTTTCGGCACTGATTTTGCCGGGTGCGGCTAATTTCAATTGGTAATCTTTAAAGTCTGGCAGTCGCAAAGCTTTACGCAACAATCCACCATTAGCATGGGGATTCGCACTCATGCGCCGTGTACCTTGTGGAGCTAAGGCTTTAAGCTCTGGTATTAGCTTGCCGTTAGCGTCAAATAATTCTTCAGCTTTATAACTGTGTAGCCACGCTTCCAAGCCTTGCAAATGTGCAGGATTGTCTTTGATATTCGCTAACGGTACTTGATGCGACCGCCAAAAACCTTCGACTTTATGACCATCCACTTCTTTAGGCCCCGTCCAACCTTTAGGGCTACGCAATACTATCATCGGCCAGCGTGGACGTGCTGGAATGCCTGTGCTTCGCGCTTCGGCTTGAATACGGCGAATTTCAACCACGCATTGTTCCAGTACCTCTGCCATTCGCGCGTGCATGGTTTCAGGATCAGTGCCTTCAACAAAATACGGCGTATAGCCATAGCCTTTAAACAGATTTTCTAACTCTTCATGAGAAATGCGCGATAACAAGGTTGGGTTATTAATTTTATAACCATTCAAGTGCAGAATCGGCAATACCGCGCCGTCACGAATTGGATTTAAAAATTTATTAGAATGCCAAGACGTTGCTAATGGTCCGGTTTCCGATTCTCCATCACCGACCATTACGGTGACGATTAAATCGGGATTATCGTAAGCCGCACCAAACGCATGAGACACGCTATAACCTAACTCGCCGCCTTCATGAATTGACCCCGGTGTTTCAGGTGTACAGTGACTACCAATCCCACCCGGAAAAGAAAATTCTTTAAAAAAGTGTAACAAGCCTTCTTCGTCTTCGCCTTTATTCGGATAAATTTCTGAATAAGTGCTTTCTAAGTACACAGGCGCGAGTACACCCGGTGCGCCATGCCCAGGTCCTGCCATAAAAATGGCATTCAGATCATATTTTTTAATTAAACGATTAATATGAATATACGCAAAGCTCAAACCGGGGCTAGAACCCCAATGCCCCAACAAGCGATTTTTAATATGTTCGGGTTTCAGCGGTTCTTTCAGCAATGGATTGTCGCGTAAATAAATCATCCCAGCGGCTAAGTAATTACAGGCTCGCCAATAGGCATTAATTTTTTGTAACTCATCTGCACTCAGTGGCGTGGTTACCGGTATTAATTGTTTAATTGTCATAAGTCTCTCTTACAAATAAAGAAGTGAGTGAAATTCAAAAAATAGTCTAACCCACTATATTACAATTATTATTACAAAGGTATTAAATTAACCTGAATTAGTTTTTCAGCTTGAACTTAATCGCTAATTTATCACTCGCCTTTTGAAACACGTTAAAGATTAATACGAATCCCCAATTCAATCACACGCTCAACAGGAATTTTGAAAAAATCTATCGCACTCGCCGCATTGTGGAATAAAAACAGGAATAATGCTTTACGCCATCGAGGTAACGGATTTTTTTCTTTAAACGTAATTTGTTCACTGCCAATAAAAAATGAGGTGTCTTTAAAATCAATATGACGCCTTGAGCGCACAGTGCTAAATCTTGTCTTACATCTGGACTTTGTTGAAAACCATAATAAAATTTTACACGGTAAAAATTATGGTTAGCACCGAAACGACGAATTTTAACGCGGTGTTCATAATCAATGTAAGGCTCATCTTTGGTGACTACCGTTAACACAATAATTTGTTCATGCAGAACATGATTATGCTCAAAATTGTGTAAAAACACTTGCGGTACACCGTGTACGGTTTTCGCTAAATAAATCGCTGTGCCTTTAGTAAAAACGGCTGGATGATGGGCTATTTTTTCTTCTAAATCTTCAAATAGTACGCGATTTTCATCCGCATAATTTGTTAATAAAGCCCGACCCTGAATCCATGTGGTTATGATTAAAAACAGCACGGTGCCTATTAACAAAGGCAACCAACCACCTGTTGGAATTTTTAAACTGTTGGCAAACAGAAATAAGAAATCAACAATTAAAAACGTGGATAAAAAAAGAAAGCTGGTGGATTTTTTCCATTGCCATAGTCCTTGAATAACAATAAAGGCTAATACCGTATCAATAATCATCGTGCCTGTTACTGCAATGCCGTAAGCAGAAGCCAATGCGGATGATGATTTAAAACTCAATACCACCACAAAGACGCACACCATTAACAACCAATTAACCGTAGGCAGATAAACCTGCCCGATTTCTTGACCTGAAGTGTGTGAAATTTTCATACGCGGACAATAGCCCAGTTGTATGGCTTGTCTAGTGACGGAAAATGCGCCTGAAATAACTGCTTGCGAAGCAATCACTGAAGCAAGTGTTGCCAAAATTAATAGGGGATACATTGCCCATGTTGGTGCGAGTAAATAAAACGGATTTTTCACCGCTTCAGGATGTTCTAGCAGTAACGCACCTTGTCCAAAATAATTGAGTAACAGCATCGGAAAAACAAATCCGAACCACGCATATCGAATCGGTTTCAAGCCAAAATGCCCCATATCGGCATATAAGGCTTCCGCGCCTGTTATTGCTAACACCACTGACCCCATAATTAACAGCCCTGTCCAACCTAATTCAGTTAATAGGTGTACTGCGTAATAGGGATTAATTGCTAGCAATACGTCAGGGTTTTTAATAATATTGACGATACCCAAACCGCCCAAAATAATGAACCAAAGACACATAATCGGGGAAAATAATGTGCCGACTTTGCCAGTACCGCGAGCTTGTAAAATAAACAAACCACTCAGAACAATAATGGTAATCAGTAAAATATAATGATCCAAGCGAGGGGCAATAATGTGCAACCCTTCAACCGCACTTAATACCGAAATAGCGGGGGTAATAATGCCATCGCCATAAAATAACGCCGCACCGAATAAGCCGATAGTAATGATGAAATTTCTACGTTTTGGATAATCTTTAGAGCCTTGTAAAGCCAACGCCATCAATGCCATGATACCGCCCTCACCTTTATTATTAGCTCGCATAATAAAAGTAGCGTATTTAATGGCAACTACTAAGGTCAATGACCAAAATATCAGCGATAACACCCCCAATACATGGAGCTCATCGATGGGTAAATGATTGCCGAAAATTTCTTTAACCGCATATAGCGGACTTGTACCAATATCGCCAAACACCACACCAATGGCACTGAGTGATAAAGCCGCTAACTGTTTCTTAGAATAGTTGTTTGAGTTTGTGGACATGGTATCTATTAAATAAGCGAGGGGATTGTTGCAAGTGTTCCTTTATTTTAAACAAAGAAACACTTGCGTCATTAGCAAGGCATAATAAGTATTATACCCAGTGTAGTATTTCAAATTGTAAATACCACAAGCCAAAAGAGCCGAGAAAATTAGCCAATACCGCTGGTAAAAAACGTAAATGGGTCGCAAAGGTGTAGCTTTTATCAATCGACATTGCCATCACACCCGCTGACGAACCGACCACGGTCAAACTACCACCGATACCGACCATTAACGCATTCAGCATCCATTGGTTAATATCCAACGGGGGATTCGCCATAATTGCGGCTGCTTCCAATAAGTTGTTGTCGATACAGCTAGACACCATACCTAAAATAAAATTGACCCACGTTGGTTCTAATACGCCATATAACTCACGCACATAAGATAACCAGCCGACATGATTCAAGGCTGCCATGCCTGTAATAATGCCGATGTAATACATTAAGGTTGACCATTCCCCCTTTTGCAGTTGCACATCGAGATCAATGTCAATATTGCACCATTTGGTTTTTAAAAACCAAATATACATCACGACTAATCCTAAGCCGCTACCTAGTGCGAACTCAATATCAACATGCAATCCCATGTTCAATATCACCGCACCGATAATGGCAAATGCACAAACTAAAGTTAGACCTAATCCGCCTGCCTTTAGAGTCTCTTGTGCGGTATTGGCTTTAAGTACGGTATTAAGGTCGAGTTTTTTCAAATAAAACTGATCCAACACTAAGGCACTGAGTAGCCAACCAAAAATAGCCGCAGGAAATAACATCAATAAATCTGTCATCGTGACTTTATGCGCCAGTATCACCATTAAACTGGTTGAAGTACCAATAAACCAAACGCCACTATTTGATGAAATGATGGTATTGCACAATACTAAATGGGTATAACGTGGATTCGCAGACACATTGCTAATCGCTTTACCAAATATCATGGTGGTGGTTAAACTACTGATAAAAGGGCTGAGCATCGCACTCAATAAGCCCATCACCCAGAACAACCCTCTGCCACCTAAGCCTCTATTTATCAGAGCTTGGTTCATGGCATTAAACACATTGCGTTCATTGAGAATTTCAACAATCATCCACATGAATGCCATAAATGCGATTAAGCCGAACAATGATTCTTTGGTCGCGGCTTGCATAGCAATCAGCGGCTTAAAGCGTTCGGGGTCATCACCGCTGAACCAATAATAAATGCCAATAATTGCCACCGATGACATCATCATTAAAGCAGGTTTGAATTTGTCCATTGCCAACTGGACTTCAAAAATAATCATCAGCAAACCGATAACAAACACGCTTAAGACGATGATGCCAATAGGTGAAAAAGGTATGATAGCCGTCATTAGAATCTCCCTAAGAAAAGTTAAAAAATCAAAAACGGCTGGTTTTTTTTATTAACCGATTGTTAAGATACCGTTAAATGAGTAGATATTACTGTTCTAGTGTCATAAATGCTAATTTTGAACAGGTTCTAAAAAAAACGATCATTGATAAAAAAGTGAGCAGCGATACTGCCGAAATAACCGAGGGCAATCACAGGAGTCCATTTTAAATGACTGGTAAAGGTATAAACGCCTTTTGCTTGTCCCATCAAACCGACACCTGCTGCTGAACCGACGGCTAATAAGCTACCACCTACCCCTGCGGTTAAGGTCACTAATAGCCATTGACCTTGGGAAATATCAGGCTGCATGGTTAATACTGCTAACATGATAGTGCCGTTATCAACAAAGGCTGAGGCAATACCGACGGCAATATTGGCAATGGTTGGATCAACATCTGCGCCATACAAATAGTTAGAGGTAAGTTCTAAATAGCCGATAAAACTCAAGCCACCTACACAGACCATGACACCGTAAAAAAACAGTAAGGTATCCCATTCTAAATTGGCTACTTTGTGAAACACATCAAATGATTGGTCTATTTCTTCATCCTGTTGTATCGCTGCCTTTGGATTGCCCATGTATTTCATCGGCGCAAAGTAGTCAACTTTCACGGGTGCGAAAAGGTGTGTTGATGAGGTGGTCTTTTGTAGATAATAACTAAAAAATGATAGGTAGGTTAAACCGAGCATCATGCCTGCTGCGGGGGGTAAATGTAGGAAGTTTTCAAAACAAGCGGAAGTAATAATGGTGAGTGCAAACAGACCAATAATAACCCAGCCGCCGCGTTTCATTTCTTGTGCTTCCGTCACTGCCTCTGGGCTTTCCTTGGGAATAAACAGGGTCATGATAGCCGCAGGTAATACAAAATTAACGACAGCCGGCAGTAACAATGAAAAGAAATCACCAAATGGGACAACCCCTTTGCAACCACCACGTTAATGCAGGACAGCGTTACAAATTGACGATTATTTTTACCCATTGCAATAATCACTGAACCCATTAACAAAGCAGTGGTTAAGTTATTACACGCAGAGGAGATAAAAAATGCTTGAAAGCCTGTAATCCAAAACAATTTACGATAGCTAAAGTTCTTACTGAGCAACCAGACACGCAAATTTTCAAATACGCCTCTGTCTTCCATTGCGTTTAAATAGGTCATTGATACCATGATGAATAAAAACAGCTCAGCATAGGCTTCCAATGAGGAACGAAAAACCAAGCCTGCTTGCTCACTCATGCCATTACTGACATAAACTGCGGCGATCAATATCCAAATAACGCTAGCGGCAAACACCATCGGCTTGGATTTTTTTAACTCAGTCACTTCTTCAATCATTGCCAGTAGATAAGCAACAGAAAAAATAACTAACGCAGTATAACCCACCCAATGCTGAGTTAAATTTAATGCTTTTGCTGGCTCTTCTGCGGCTAACGTTACTGATGGCAAACAGAAAATCAGTAAAATACTCAAGTATTTAGTACAAGGCGATTTTTTCAATAATGCG
>NQJH01000025.1 GCA_002256685.1 Methylococcaceae bacterium NSP1-2
AACTGTCTTAAAAACCTCACAGGTTTGAGAATAGTAAGTGTTCGCTTTTTTCTTAGGAGCAATTGATTCATAAAACCAATTAAGTTGGCTTCTATGGATTGAGGTTTCATTTCACATATCAATCTGCTATCTTTAGTGTAGTTTTTAAAAAAAGAATCAAAATTTAGGGGCTATCGTTTGATCCTTTTTTAAAAACCGGACAAAGATAGCAGATTGATATGTGAAATGAAACCTCAATTAATCGGAGTCGATTAATCCCAAGAAAAATTAAAATGATTGCTATTTTTAAAAATAGCAATTCAATAAAAATACAATATATTTATTTTTAATATATATTTCAATTAGTTAAAAATATTTTTCCTGTCAAAAAAAAGACAATAGTGAACTATCACTCCATTGTAGCTACACGGTATCGTTGTTAGACTATAAGTATAATAGTATTTTTAACGTTTAGACGCATTGTTGAAAAGTCGAATTGCCAAACTAACCGACAATATCATGTCAATAAGAATGACCTCCAGCAAAGGTGTAGCGGTTGAACCTACCGCTGTATCGGTACGAACCAATTAATAGCTGAGGTTAGTCAATTAAGTAATCCAAGGTAAGCGCGATTTTATTCGCGCCTACCTTGAACCTTAAAAAACGTGATGAACTCACGCTCATACCGTCGATTAATCCAGATAGGTTTTTTACTGAACACTTAGTCGAAAGTTATCTACTGTAACAGTAAATAAAGTACGTTCCGCCTTCCCCTTCAACACCCTTGCGTCATATAACCCCATCAATTTCTCCGTTTTAAAATGTAATCCACATTAAAGTGCAACAAAAATGTGAACAATTCCTATTTTTAAATATACAAATTCAAGAAATAAAATAAATATTTATTTTTACTTATATTTCAATTACTTAAAAACATATTGGCAATCAAAAAAAAAGCCAGAATGTATTATCGTTCCATTGTTACCACATTATATTGTGGTTAAACTGTAAACCGATTATTCACTAACTTTTAAAAGAAATCATAGCGGTAACTCATTGATTTTTCTTAACTCTCTATTTAAACATATTAACAAGGGAAATCATGAAATCACCGCCCAACGTTAGAATCAAGATACATCTAAAACCAGATTTTTAGTACTTACCGCTTTTTTTTTGATAGTTGCGGCAAGTTTGACGAGAAGAAACCGAACCACAGTTAAGAGATCGTTCACCTAATTTAAAGACAATGGCGGATTAAGTTAATCCAGTCTGACACCATTGATTCCGGTCTTTGGGTTTTTTGGCAAAAGAGACAATAAGGTAATTCCAATGAAAACTAAACAAACAATAGCTGCGATTGCGCTCACTACGTTGAGTCTATCTGCCCATGCCAACCTAGCTCAGGTCGGTCCAGTTAACTCTGCAAACGGTTTCCCTTTCTGGTATCAAGATTTGAACGGGACTACCCTCGATTTATGTTTACCTAACGCCAGTGATCCAGGTGCGCTACAACAGAATGCGTGCTTACTTGTCGGGGCAGGTATACCTAATCCACCTTACGTCTTTCCGAGCAACTATCCAGATGAGATATTTTATATGCGTACTGTATCCACACCTCTGGATGTAGGCGGCAGACGAGGCATTCTGGTCTTAGCACTTGAGGCTGCTTTTGGAACAGGTGCGCCGGCAGTGGGTCAACAAACAGTATTTACCCGTATCCGCTTAACGACTGGTGTGCCAGAACAGGGTGATTACACGCTGACACACCCTTATGGCACTAACTTTTTCCCCGATGTTGCCTCACAAGGTGCTAATCGCGATATATTTTTCACCGAAGATGTTGGTATAGCACCTGGCATGTTTACGGACGCACTAACCAGTCGAGTTGGACCATTCCTTAAACCAGTAGTAGCAGACGCAGCGGGCAATCCTGCAAAAGATGCGGCGGGCAATGTTATTTTGAAAGCACCTGTTACTCTCAATGGTGCGCAGTTTATTTCTGATGGAGCTGCCGCCGAATTAGTAACGGGTAGCCCTTTTGGTACTAATTATTTCATGCTTTGTGGTAAGCGTCCTGATGGGACTGATATTAAATTAGGCGATGCACTTGCTAATGGTAGTGGATATGATGCGGTTAATGGTAAATGTGCTCGTACAGATACTTTCGCGCTGACGGGTCGTTTACATGATAATGTCGCTAGCCCAATTGCCACCCCCATCACTATTAACAGTGCTACTTTCAGCCGTAATGCCGCTAATGGTACACATCTCGATGCTTATGTGACTGCATCAAAACCATTAGCCACCTCACCTACGCCTGTAGTAACCATTGCTGGACTCAACGTAGCACCCGTTAAAATGTTTGGCCCTAACGCGCTAAAACAATACTATGTACAAGGATTAACCGTTCCTAGTAATGACAAACCTGCTCAATTAACCGCCATTAACAGTGCTGATAATCCACCCAGCTCTGTAACGGGTAATGTTGTTGATGACGTAATCATTAATTCGGCAAATTATGTTTCAAATCCAAGCACGGGTGTTGGCACATTAACGGTCGTTGCAACCAGCAGCGATAAAGGTCTCGGTACAACTGCTGCGCCTGCGCCAACTTTAGCTCTTGTCGGTTATCCTACTGCCACGCACACCTTCACAGGTGGAACGACAGACCCCTCCTTAGCAACGATAGTAGCGACACTACTGCCTACCGACCTACCACCTGATACAGTTACGGTTCTATCATCGGATGGCGGTCAAGAAACTATCCAAGTTGTGAAAGGACGTGATGTAGATTATTCAGCGGCTGGCGTACCGTTTGTTCAAAACGATACAGTTACCACGGTAGCAAGTGCGCCTGCTTTCACTATCCCAGTCACAGGTAATGACGTTGCCAATGTAGCTGCGCCTATCACGGGTATCAATATTATTGCACCGTTACCCAGTAGTGGAACGGCTGTCGTGAGTGGCAGTAATATCGTTTACACACCTGGAACCGTTGTCACTGATGCGTCTCATCCAGCACCTGAAATTCGCTATACAGCAAACAGTAGTGCGGGTCTGTCAAATGTGGGTACCGTTACTGTAACAGTCACAGCTCCCGCAGGCGGTGCTGCACCGATAGCCAATGCTGATGGTCCGATTAATGTATTAGCTGGCAGCTCTAAAGTGATTGATGTGCTTGCCAATGATTCTGGCAATGGCAGTGCTTTAGTTCCATCTTCAGTAGTGGTAACGAATGTAACAGGGGCTAGTACGACACCAACCGTTGATCCTGCAACTGGCAAAGTAACTTTTACAGCTGGAACGACACTAGGTAGCACTTTCGGTTTTGATTACACCGTAGCCAATGCAAGTGGTCTCCGCTCACCAGTTGCGCGTGTGTCAGTACCAGTAAATAATGAGACCATTACTATCAGTAGAGCGCAATGCAAGTCAAATTCTTGGCGGATTGCTGGAACTACTTCGATAGCAGCCAATAATCTCATGACCTTCTATCGGACTAATACCGTGCAAACTAGCCCAACTACTGCACAAACCATTGGTTCGATTGCTGTAGATGCGGCGGGTGCTTTTGATTTCAGAGGAACAGGCAGTTGCACTACATCACCAACAGCAAACCGCATGAGCATGAAGTCGGCAATAGGAACAATTAGAAATAATCAAACTGTCACTAACTAGACCATAGCATGGGCTATCAGCTTAAACTTGCACCTCGGTTTAAGCTGATGACACCTCTCATCGGTTGGTTAGAACTACAGCTGTTTCAGTCTAAGTTAGTCGCTGAATATAGACCTGTCAGGTTTTTAAAACCTGACAGGTCTTGGCTTTAAAGTACTTAAAACCGCTGTATATGAGGTCAGACAAAATCGCTAAAGCTGTTTTACGCCTGCGTAACATCAATTACTTACTCTTTGTGTAAACATAAAACAAACGAATAACTAGCAACAGACTAAGTAATCCCGCAAATATCAGCGGTTCGGTTATATCTTTTTTCACTAACCACCAAAAATGCACTACGCCACCGATGGTGATTGGATAAATCAATCGTTGCAATAAAAGCCAACGTTTGCCGCCTATTAATTTTATGCTGCGATCATTAGACGTAATAGCCAATGGTATTAATAAAACAAAAGCCGAGAAACCGACAGTAATATAGGGTCGCTTAACAATGTCTTTAGCAATACTTGCCCAATCGAAAAATTGATCCAGCACGAGGTAAGTTGAAAAATGCAAACAGGCATAAAAGAAAGCAAACAAGCCTAATAGTCGCCGTAAACGCACCAGCCATAACCAGCCTGTCAATCGCCGTAATGGCGTAATGGTTAAGGTGATGAGTAAAAAAGTCAGTGTCCAATAACCCGTGACGTGGGTTATTTTTTCAATCGGATTCGCGCCTAAGTTGTCTAAGTAAATGTTAATGGCTAATTTGGTCAACGGAATGAGCGCGAGTAAAAAGACGCTGATTTTTAGCCAAACCAATACATTATTATTCAGTGTTTTTAGATTTTTCATGTTTTCGGGTTTTCAGTGTGAAAAAAGAATTATCTACGAAAGACACAAAAAGCACGAAAACCCTTTTCTCGTTCCCACACACCGCGTTGAGTAGCAGACCGCAGCGCGGACAGCATAAATTCCCATGCAACGCGTGGGAACTAGGTCAAAGAGTTAGACATGAATAGAAAAAGGTTAACGGCTGAATAAAACTAAATTTTAGCATTTTTACGCAGCACTTTCTTACATTAGCCCGTCTCAATTGCTACCTGTATCAAGAGCATTAACTCATAAAAATAAATGTGTTAATTTATTCAGGAGGTTTTGCTGGATTTTTTATTTGCTTTAGTCGGACGAGGGGGCTTTGGATTAATTGGCAAGGTTTGAATGGGGGTAGCTTTAGCTCCATCATACCAAAAGACAACTTTTTGAGGGTCTACAGGTGGAGTAGTATTTATAGTTGTATAACCTAAATATTCCTCGATATTTTGAATCACTGGTGTAGAAATTAAATGTTGTAAATAACCAAAACAAACATATATCCTGTTTTCATCATTATCATTTAATATAACTAATGATTTTTTTAGTCTATTGGGTGTTAGCACGGCAAATTCTGAACTCTCTTTACCAATTAATGCCTTACCTATTGAAATAAATGATTTGCTGAATTTTGATTCGCTAAGCAGTAAAGCGAGTGCTTTTTTTCCAGATTCACCGTCATAATAAACATGAAGATTGTTGGCATTAAAATTATCTCCCGCATTTTTTATAATCTCTGAGATATTAAAAGACAATGCCTCATCAGGACCTTCCTCATCACTATTACAATGGTTTTTATTATTAGAATCATAAGGCGGTTTACTAAACTCCGCATACACCAAACGCCACGCTTCAGCTTTATTGTTATTAAAAAAATAGTTTACATCATTATCAGGAAATGCTTTAACACTTATTTTATAATTAGATGGATTCAATACTCGCTCAGGAAATGCTTCTTGAGTGTATATAAGAAAAATTATTAAAGCATATTTAAAAACCTTTTTCATTGTTTACCTATTATGGTATTTTGTACCTAACTAAATGTTAACAAGCCCACGCCACCAATAAAATAACCGCACAGTCAATAATACGCCAAGTGATTATGATTCGCACAAAAATCATCAAAATATCCATCAATACTCAATTTAATTAACGGCATAAGAGATAATAAAAAATACTGATTTTTAACCACACTAGTATTTTATTATTTAATGTTTTTAGAGTGCTCATGTTACCGTGTTTTTAGTGCTAAGTAAGATGATGATTCAAACCTACTCGTGCTAGATATGTTCTTTAATTTTATCAATCCATTGCAACTGAACATTGCTGTCATTAACAACCGCTAGGTGATCATCTATGTCTAATGTAGCAAATATTAAATTAGTCGGATGTGCTATTTTAGGCCAGTCACGATGTTCAAAAGCAACATCTATTTTTCTCTGCATAAGTAACACCTTGCCATCATAATTAGAGAGTAATTGTTTGTTTCTTAGCGATTTATAAAACTGATAAATATACTCGTGCTTAAAACTTGCTGGTGGCACAGAATTTGTGTAAGTGTAATACAGCATTTTTATTCGGTCGTAAGTATGACCTAGTTGAAATAATGTTCTTTCTGTTGCTGATTTTTTTTCAGTGGGATCAAGTAGAATTAATAGATCAATAGTCATGCCTACTTTTTTAAGTTGCTGAGCCGTTTCATAAGCAAATCTTGCTCCCATTGAAAAGCCACCAATAATACAACGTTTACCTCTATTAACTCTTAATATTTCTTCCGAAAATTCGCTACAAATATTTTCAATAGTTGTTTGTCTATTTGGTATATCGTGATCATAATGGGTATTAATGACATAAAGCTCTTGATCATCAGGTAAATATTTTTTTAACGTAGTTGCCCCATTCAATATCCAACAAATAGGTACGCCACTACCTTGATTAATTAACGATAGCCATTTTAATGGTTTATCAAAATTATTTGCCTGAATTGCTTGTGCAAAAAGCTGAGCGGTTTGAGCTTGATACAGGTATCCGTAAGGAATTTCGATATTAAATATTTTTTCTAGCATGACGGTAGCCGTCGTTGCACTTATCGAATCACCACCTAATTCAAAAAAGCTGTCGTGTATACCTATTTTTTCTTTGTTTAAAATATTACAAAAAATTTTTATAACTTCGGTTTCAAATACATTAGTGGGTTCAATATAAGGGTGTTCATACTTTTTAATTAAGGTATAGAGTTCTTTTTTATTGACTTTGAAAGAGGGTGATAAGGGAAAGGTAGATAATGCTATTATCCTTGTTGGCTGCATATAAAAAGGCAGGTGGTCAGACAAATATTTACTAATATCCTCTTTAGAAAGCAAATTATTTTTAGATATTTCGACAAATAGAATGATAGATTTTGTTTCTTCATAATATAAGGCGGTTGAATTAGTGATGCCGTTTAGATCCATAACGACGGAATCGATTTCAGCCAAATCAATTCGTCTGCCACTTATTTTAACTTGTGCATCTGTTCTTCCTGAAAAAACTAAACTACCGTCTTTAATATAGCCTGTATCACCTGACCAAAATTCACGCTTTCCAGAACTATTTATTTTATATTTATCCACCGTGAGTTCAGGCATATTTTTATAACCCAGTGAGAGATAATCACTGGCAATAACCAGCGTACCAATCTCGCCATCTTCCAGCGTTACGCCTTGATTGTTCTTTATATAAATATCAACATCTTCTACAGGATAGCCATTAGGTATACTATCAGTCACTATTGAGTCTTTAGTTAAAATATTTTGCCGTATTAAACCTGTTTCTGAACTTGCAAGACCTGAAACAAAAATACACTTATCAGGAAAATAAGTTTTATATTTTTCAAAGTCCGATTTTAAACACACATCTGAACCAATCCGAACTGCCCTTAGGTCGCTATTTTTTAAATCCTCGCCCTTTTTAATTGCATTACATAATTGTCTGAATACTGTTATTACCGAGGTATAAATGGTTATTTTGTTTTTTTCTAGCCACGTTGGTAACTGACTATAACCATTTTTTTCTATCGAATAATGGTATAAAGCTCCACCATTGAGTAATGCACTAAGAATATCTCTTAGACCACCAAAATAAGCTGTATTATATAAAAGAGTAGACCTATCCGTGTGGGATAAACTTAAAAGTTTGGTAAATCTATAAGTATGGTGCATTAAGCTTTTGTGCGCATGAATAACACCCTTAGATTCTCCTGTTGATCCAGATGTATAAAGAATAACAGCCTCGTTATTTATATCGTCAGAGAGAGTAAGTTCGCCGCTTTCTTTTTGACACAAATCACTGTATGAAATAATGGTCAGTTCTTTGTTATCAAAAGAAGGTAATTTATTACCTTTTATAATAGTTTGTATTTCTGCATGGCTAATTAATCTAAGTAAACGATTTTCTGGTGATTTAGTATCAAGTGGTACTGCCACTTTCCCCGCTCTAATAACAGCTAGAAAGCAAACAATAAATGCCAAACTTTGCTCAAAATAAAGACCAACAAGATTCTCATCGGGTAAATTTTTTTGAATTATCGAAGCAATTAAATCTACTTGAGTGCTGAGTTGTTTATAGGTTACGGTATTTTCACTGTCAGAATAGGCAATATTATCGGGGAATGCTTTAGCTATATTTGAAAACCGTCCATCAATAGTTTGGGTAAGAAAACTGTTTTTTATATCATTATCGTTCATGTAAAATTTCTCTGATTATGTCGCTTTATATAATACAAACTTTAAAACTAAAAATTTTTGCTTAAATCCATGCCCGCATACAACTGGGCAACTTGGTCGCCGTAGCCATTAAACATCAGCGTAGGGCGTTTGAGAAAATCACCGAGTCGCCGCTCTTTTGCTTGACTCCAGCGGGCATGATCGACGGCTGGATTCACATTAGAATAAAAACCGTATTCATTAGGACCGGCTTCCATCCAACTGGACACGGGTTGTTTTTCCACTAAACGAATTTTGACAATGGATTTTGCACTTTTAAAGCCGTATTTCCACGGGACGACAATGCGAATGGGTGCGCCGTTTTGATTCGGCAACACTTCGCCATAAAGCCCAACTGTCAACAAGGTTAAGGGGTGCATGGCTTCATCGATGCGTAAGCCTTCTTTATACGGCCAATTGAGGGTGGCGGATTTTTGCCCCGGCATTTGTTCGGGGTCGTGTAAGCTGATAAATTCGATAAATTTAGCATTGCCTGTGGGTTCTACTTGTTTGAGCAACTCAGCTAAAGGAAAGCCTATCCACGGTATCACCATTGACCACGCTTCGACACAGCGTAAGCGATAAATTCGCTCTTCTAATGGGGCAAGTTTCAGCAGTTCATCAATATCAAACACTTTGGGTTTATTAACTTCGCCTTCGACAGTGATCGTCCACGGGCGAGTTTTTAAACTACCCGCATTTTTTGAGGGGTCTTCTTTATCCGTGCCGAATTCGTAGAAATTGTTGTAAGTCGTTACGTCTTTATAGGGCGTTAATTCATCGGCTAAACTGTCGGTAGATTTTTTAACATTGGCTAATTGTTCACCTGCTAACACGCTGTCAGAGAATAAAGCAGTCAACGACGCACCCGCCGCTAACTGCATAAACCGCCGCCTGTTATAAAACAATTCGCGGGGAGTGATTTCTGAGGATTGAATAGGCGGTAGTTTATAAGTAGTCATGGCATTAGGCTCAATGTCAGTTAAAAAATAATGACTGGGTAGCCATCGTGAATTAAGCATAGGGTACGCATCGCATACCGAATGTAATTAAACAAAATCCAACGTGTATATGCAACTTCTGTGAATGGTACACAACATTAAGTTAAGCAACAACAGGAGTCCAATAGCTTTAGCTATTGCCGTGAAAAATAGCTAAAGCGTGTTTAACTTAAGGCAGTGATGTGATGCGATCATATTAGTATTTTCTCGTTCCCACGCGCCGCGTTGCCCGTGTGGAACGTAGCGGAACACGGGTAACAATAGCATCATTACGAAAAGCATCGCATTCCACAAACTCCATGCGGACTTGTATCTACTTGCTGATGGCTCTTTATACGCAGATAATTTTCTTGCGCTGTTAAGTCTGTTGCTGCCATTACAGAATTAGCCAAAAACAGAATGCCGAAAAAAACCAAAGTCAGATTTTGTTTTAATTATTTTCACCGTTTCAATACTTACCCGCACGATGTGCTTAACCAAGTCGATGATGTAATACAAATTATCGCTCCAATCATAAACTAGATAAATATTTTTCAATGACCGGCGGTAGTTTTTTAGGTGATTTAATACGAAGTTGTTTATTGACATTGAACCGACCAAACACCACTTCAATATCATGGTTTGTTACTCCAAATGCACCTGCCAAAAATCGAACCATGTGATCTGTTGCTTTACCTCCCACAGGTGTCGCAGTAACACTTACTTTAAGTTGATTACCTTTAACCTTGCCAATGGCATCCTGTTTTGCGCTAGGTTTGCCTAGAATGTTAAGTACTAACGTTTCTCCATCCCATGCACAGAAAGAACTCATTGTTAATCGTTTATTACTCATCCCATTCCTTCAAACTCAATAACCATTTTAAAATCAGTCGGATTATCAACGACGAACGCTGTTACCCCACTTTTCAACTGCATTAATTCATTTACGCTCAACGTTTTAATAATTTCGCCGTTTTTATGTAATTTCAAAGCGGGTATATCTGCATTCACATTGCCTGAAAAATCACCCAAATAGCAATTAGCCAGAGTGTCGCTAAACGTTGTTTATTCATCAGTGTTTGGTCTCAATGTTAAATACTTTAATAGGTTGGATTACAGCTCTTTCGTAACCCAACAAATACCAGAGAATGTTGGGTTGCCAAAAAGACGGCAACCCGACCTTGTATATTAACCCTGCAACAAAAGCCCAAGAACTTCTATGGCAACACCCCATGTTGCTGGTGTGGTTGCTTTATATTTAGAAAAACACCCTACCGCAACACCTAGTACGGTTCGTAACGCTATTGTTGGTGCAGCGGTAACCAATAAAGTTATTGATGCAGGTACAGGTTCACCAAACCTGTTATTGCAATCGTTGATTCCTTAAAAAAAAGAAGCGCGTCATTCGTGTTAGCTCACTCGAACGACGCGCTTCGTATCTCAGAACATGCTATGTAGTGTGTTTATGATTTAGGTGCGTCCTTGAGTGGACCGCAAAGAACATCGCCTGTCCAATCAAATACAGAATTATAAAAAAGCACCAAGCCATTCAAATGACTATTAAAGCGAACTAGAAAATCCACAACTTCCTTTTCCGTTTCTGGGGTATGGGTGATTTCACACCCTAAACACATTCTTACATTATGCAGGCGGGTTAACGTGTAAAGCAGATCCTCTTTGCTCAGTCGTTGGTCTTTAATGTAACCTTCAAAGCCTTTGAGATGATGGGGTAAAGCTTTTGCAGGCATAATATCCACATCAATCTGTCCCCACGGCATCTTTAAAGTAAAGCCTGCTGCATCATTCTTGTTTGCGTGTTGTTTGTATGACTCAATAAAGTCGATTTCATTAAACAGGCGAGTGCCAATCATTGAAGGGTCTGAAATATAAAATGATGCGTTTTTTGGCATTGTTTTCTCTTAAAAAAGTGGGTGGGTAGAGCGATAGCGAAAACTATCGCATGATAATTAATGTTGGGTTATGGCTATCGCCGACCCAACTTACAATTATAGACGTTTAAAAACTATTTCAGCAGCGTCTAAGGTTTGCTGTAAATCCGCTTCACTATGAGCGGCAGACACAAAACCTGCTTCAAATGCAGACGGTGCGAGATAGACACCTGCGTCTAACATGGCGTGGAAAAAGCGTTTGAAACGCGCTTGGTCGCAGTGCATGACTTGGGCGAAGCTAGAAATTTGAGTTTCTTCGCTAAAAAATAAGCCGAACATCGCACCAACACGGTTGGTGGTGAAACCAATACCTGCTTGTTGGGCGCGTTGCGTTAAGCCATCGGTGAGTTGCTGGGTTTTCAGGTTTAAATCCGTATAAAAATCAGGTTGAGCAATCAGTTCTAGGGTTTTTAAACCTGCCGCCATTGCCACAGG
>NQJH01000206.1 GCA_002256685.1 Methylococcaceae bacterium NSP1-2
TTTTTCAGTATTTTCTTCATTACTCATTGTTCTTCCTCACCCTAGTGTATTTTTATTATATAACCACATAACTTTGACAGTTTAGAAAGCTTGCCAAGTTATTCTGAAAAATTAAGTAGCTTATCTCTTTTCATTTTTCCACTTTACATTACCTACTATCCACTCAAAAAGTCAACTTATCACCCATTAAATTGGTTTTAGATGAAGTCATAGCCTTTTTTAGTGGCTGCTGGCACATGTTTCTTTTTTTCTTTTATCCTGACGCATTCAAACTGCCAGTAACCTAGCCCAACGTTTTTCCTATTTTTCAGCGTAACAGAAAAACTGTCATCATGCGTATGTATGCGCAGTGCATCTTCATCTTTCAGCATAAAAGTGTCAGTAATGATATATTCTTCTTGTTCATTTGGGCTATAGAACACCCCTTTTTTCAGCTCTTCATCCGCTACAACCGTGCCATTTTTCGGCATTTCGTTCGCTAGGGCTGCCACATCAAGCTGGCTATAATCGACAGAAATAAACTGTTGCGCTAATAATTTCATACCAAAAATTATTTTTCCGCTTTGTTTTGCGACAATCACCTTATCAACCACGCCTAATAACCGCGAGTATTCAGGCATATCCGTTTTTCTAAAACTTACTAAGCTTCCCACCGATAACACGCCGGTTTGGGTAAATGAGCAAGATAACAATTTATCGGATTCCGATTGAACTAGAAATTCTAAATCTTTTTTATCGTAGACATTTGAGGAATCATGTAAATCTAAGGTTGATGCCAATCCTATCGCAATATATCGATCTAAGCGGTCACTAAAAAGCGGTTCTCCTTGAAGACTAACACCCGCCCAGCGTTGCTCAAGATAATCAAGTAATTCTGCCGTCAGTTTACCGTTATTATTTTTCTGCATCTGTACAGAGCTAAATCTTGCCTCAGTGACATCGATTAACTTTTCTTTATGCTCAAAGACTTTTTGTAATTTACTAAAATCAATGAAAAACACCGAGGAATCTCTTTTAGACGTTACGCCTGATTGGTACAGCGGTGGTTTATCTTCGTCAGTAAAAACCACGCATTGCAAAGCGTGACCTTGCATAGGTGTGGATTTCAAATTTACTAAGGAGCTGATGGTTTCTATAAAGCTATCAACCAGTAAAATTTCCTTTTGCATTAACCCAGTTGGATCAACAAGGCTAAGCAAAAGAATTTGTAGATAACAGTCTTCAGCACTACTGGCTTTATTAGACTGATTGAAATCATTGGTAACTTTAATAGCATTTTTTTCTATTTTTACACTCAATTTATAGAGTGAATGCAAATCCATCCAAACCCAATCAGGTATCGATATTCCCATAATAAAATGGCTAATCACAATACTACTTAAGCCTTTAATGCAGCGTTGAAGGGCTAATGCAGTATTTTTACCCTGAAACCAACCGACCGTTCTTCGCGTTAAATCCTTAAGTACGGTCCAATAGCCGATAGCAAATTCTTTTTCAATACCCACTAATACGCCCAGAATTTTCTGCTCGTTTTCTTCTTTTGGAAATCCCTCTCTCATGAGCCTTGACCGAAGATAATCTTCAAGCACAAGCATACTAGGTCGCAAAAGCTCCAAGGCATTTAGCCGCAACTGGCTAGGCATCTCAATAGTATTAGATTCGACAATAAAATCGTGCATTAACCGTGTCGCTAATCCTACATTAGCGGTAGGTAGCTCAGTGATCCAGCTCGTCAATGCATTTTCTTCAAATTCTCTTAGTCGCAGAGGATTTTTTTGTTGCTTTGGAATAACCAGAAAATAGGAGTTCTTCAAATCAGCACCGAATATATTTTTATGTAAAAGCCTATCACCTCATATCGAGGGCTTCTTCAGGCTTGAGTTTTAGTAAATTTTATAAGCTCTATCTAGCAAAAAAGGTCAATTGCTTCATCAATCCGCCTTTTTTTTCATCATCATTCCTCTTGATGGATTATAGCCAATGATTGCGGCTGTCATAAACACTATAAAAGCAATCAGGGTATAAATGAAGGCTTGTTGGTTAAATTGTCCGTATAAAGCAAACCGCGTTAGTTCGACGGCTTGTGAAAATGGATTGTATTGTGCCAGATTATAAAGCAAAGCACTGGATTCTTTAATTTTCCATAACGGATAAAGTGCGGTTGACATAAAAAACATCGGAAATATGACGAAATTCATCACGCCTGCAAAGTTTTCTAATTGCTTGATAAATGATGACAACAATAATCCTAACGCACCTAACATCAAGCCAGATAACAGCAAAGTTGGTAAAACAGCCCAGTAACCCTGCATCGGTATATTAATGTTGTAGGCTCTCGCAATCGCCAAAAACACATAAACTTGCAAAATAGACACCGCCGTCCCTGCTAATAATTTACTCAGCAATAAAAACCAGCGCGGCAAAGGACAAACCAATAAAGTACGCATACTGCCCATTTCACGGTCATAAGCCATCGATAAAGAGCTTTGCATTCCATTAAAAAGTTGAATCATGCCGCATAAACCCGGTGTTATATACACTTCATACAAAATATAGGTTTCATAAGGCGGACTAATCGCCAGCCCTAAAGCGGCTCTAAAGCCTGCTGCAAAGACAAATAACCAAATCAAAGGTCTCACTAACGCAGAGATAAAGCGTTCACGTTGAGTCACAAAACGCCATAATTCACGTCCGACAATACCCGACATCGCTCGCCAATAATGCACAATATTCATGCCGTCTGTCCTCGCGTTAAATTGTGAAACGCCTCGTTAATGCTAGCGGTATCGGTCTGTTGCAATACCTCGTTCACCGTACCATTGGCTTTAATCTGTCCTTTATGCAGCACAATAACATGGTCATTGGCATAAATTTCATCCATTAAATGACTCGCCCACAGCACCGCTATCTTTTCCTCTGCGGCTAAGCGATGCACATAGTCAACAATATTTTTCCGACTGGCGACATCCAAGCCAACCGTCGGTTCATCTAACAGCAATAATGACGGTTTGTGCAATAAGGCTCTGGCAATTTCTACGCGGCGTTTATGTCCCCCATTCAATTGACGGACTTTTTCAAAACGGCGTTCATACATATTTAAACGCTCCAACTCTTGTTGAATACGTTCAGTCGCTAATTTCCGACTCATACCATGCAGAGCGGTGTGATAACGTAAATTTTGATCGACCGTTAAATCCATATCCAGCGTGGTTTGTTGAAACACCACCCCCAACTTGGCTAAGGCTAAACAGCTTTGCTTTTTAATATCAAAACCACAGAGTTGAATACGCCCTTGCCGCGTGTCATACAAGTGTGTAATCAACGAAAACAGCGTGCTTTTACCCGCGCCATTCGGACCTAATAAAATCGTGCATTCGCCCAATTGAATTTTAAAATTAATATCATCCAGTGCTTTTTGATTGCCGTAAGAAAAACTCAAGCCTTCGATGGCTAACGCGATAGCATCACTCATGGTTTTACCGCAACGCCCCACGGATAAGTGCCGACACCAACCGATTTAGTCACCGTTTGCGACTCTAAATCGATAATTGAAATGTCGTTACTGGTGCCATTCGTCGTATAAAGGCGTTTTTGGTCAGGTGAAAACGCCAGATTCCACACTCGCTGCCCCACTAATAACACTTTTTCAAGCTCGTAAGTTTGCGCGTTAATCACTGCCACCCGATTAGCTGGACCTAAGGCGATGTATGCACGCTTACGGTCTTTATCAATCACCACACCGACAGGTTGAATTTTATCAAAAGTAACCCCGTCAACGGCAAGTTTGATAGTTTTAATAGGTTGCTTAGTTTTAACATCCAACACCATGCCCGTTCCCGCCATTTCCGAAGTCACCCATAATTGCTGACTGTCAGCAGTAAAATTAACCGCGCGTGGACGTGGATCAACTAAGGTATTTTCGACAATGGTATTGGTTTTGGTGTCTATCCAATGCACCATATTCGTGGTTTCAGAGGCACTGATCAACCACTGATTATCAGGGCTGACAGTAATACCTTCAGGTTCAACGCCGACTTTAATTTGTTGTATGGCTTTTTTAGTCGTTAAATCAATAACCGTGACTAGGCTGTCATCTTCATTGGATACATAAAG
>NQJH01000207.1 GCA_002256685.1 Methylococcaceae bacterium NSP1-2
AGCTCTAAATCCGACATTCACCCTCACTTAAACCTGCTAGGTCTTTAAAACCTAGCCGATTTTGTTATCAACACCAAAACCCGCTAAACAAAGACTTGCGAGGTTTTTAAAATCTCGCAGGTCTTTCTTGCCTACAAAATATTCGCGTAATCCTGCTCCAACTGTCTGAAATTCAACGAAGTCATGAAGCGGCTGAAGCTCATCCATGCGGATAGCCCCATTAAATCTTGAAAAGGGGGTGGAAGAAAACGGGGGGCGTTGACTGTGCCTTCTTCGACTAAATCGACTAATACTTTCATGTCTTCAATCATGGTTTTGCCACAAAATAGCAGTGGAATACGGTCGGGTTTGCCTTTGTGAACGGCTAGGCGAATGAAGTTAAAGGTTAAGACAAAGCCTTTGATATACGTTAGATCTTTGGTGAAGGGCATTCCGTCGGGTGTGCTGCCTCTAAATACGCGACTACTGAGCATATAGCTATCTTCCTTGTCGCGTCCTTTGTCTCTAAAAAAGGCAAATATCTCCATAAAGTCCGCGCCTTGTTCGGCGAGGGTAATGGCACGAACACGGTCAATTAAACGCATTAAACGATTAGGTGTTGAGCTTTGCGTTAAGATTTCCATCAATACCGCTAAGCCTTCCTGCGTCACGGTTGCTGAGGGAGGTCCTTTTCCCAGAAAAGTACAATAAGGCTGTTCTAATCCGTTGAGTGTCGTGCCTAAATGCACCCAGACTTCATGCACTTCTAATAGGCGTAAATCCCGCGCATTAAACATCGCATCGGCGCGTAATTTAACGTAATCGGTGCCAGCGGCAGCATCGGCAACAATGCCATCACTGATCATGGCGCGTAAGCCTTCTTCTGGAAACACGGCTTGTATGCGTTCATTCAAAATAGCAACGGCATCACTGGCATTAATGGTTTTGGGTTCTTCGGCTAAATAATCCAATTGCACCAGTTGTGATAGTGTTTCTTCCATCATGCTGCCTAAGTCGGCAATAGACGGGTCGCCTACATGAAATACGTCTTCTGATGAGCCGTATAATTCCTGAGAAATATTTGAAAACGTCGGTGTGCCGCGCTCTTCTAGCATATTCACTACGTCTTTATATTCTCGACAAATACGGCGCATGATGACACTGAGCGGATTGAGTTGCCCCAATTTGCGTACTAAATCGCGCTCGATTTGGTAAAACTCTTGTTTTTTTTCTAGCGGGTCAAAGCCCAAGGAGCGATTTTTATAATAATCAACGGTAACGATGGGTGGTTTTTTGCAGTGGCTATCAAAAAATGCTTGTTTGATGCTGTCATCCCATTTCACCGCCTCCAAAATACGAATCGGTTGCTGTGCGGTAACGATACGATCCGAAAGGGTTTTAACTTCGGTTAAGTAGGTTGAGGGTTTTATGATTTTTGGACTCATGAGCGTGGATGGACTCCATTAGCAAGTTTTCTAGGCTGCCCGTGCAGGCAGTGAACCTGCACTGTATATCATGTGCGAGTAGGCTTTTACAGTATTTTTTCCCACGCGCCAGCGTCGGACATCGACGAACCCTAATATTTACGTTTAGCTGATTGTTCTGGAATTGCTTTGCTCACTCCAATTTTACGAGCCATGAGTTAAAATTTATTATTGGATATTTTTAGTATCCATTCTCTATCATTTAATACTCCATTCTAAGTAATTGTTTTTTATATTTCTCTAGGTGAAAATAGCTCTTATTTTATTAATTAAAAATACGGACAGTAATGAAATACTGAGTCGCATTTTTTTAACCCTGAGGTCATTATATGAAACGCAAACAGTCATCAAACGGTTTTAATACCGTTACTCATATTGAACTCAGCAGAAGAACTGCTATTCATGAAGCAGGACACGCCGTGGCAATTTACTTTGGTAATAAACAAAAACAACTGCCGCCGGTTTTTTTTCAAATCATTATTAATGATTGTTCATACTACGCTGATGATAATTATCCGACCAAAATAGAAGGTGGTCGTTTAATTCATACTTTACCCATTTCCATTGAAAAAACCAATGGCAATTTATCTGCTGCACAACAACACGCCTATCAACAGGCTTTTGAAGCGGACATTATCAATTTATTAGTGGGGTCGTTAGCAGAAGCACACTATGTTGCACACCGTGATAATGAACTGATTAGCCCACGTTTAGTCCCCATGAACGCGCTACATAATTACGGCGGTTCATCCGATTTGAAAATTGTTGATGAATATCTTCAATGTTTTATTGTCGATAAGATGCAACAGGAAAAGAAAATAACCGAGCTATTTTGGGCTGCCTTTGAGTTTATTAATGATGGCTTTCATTGGTCTGCTATCACTGCGCTAGCGGACTATATTTTGAAAAATAATAAAAACATCATTGACTACGAAGAAGTGGCAACTGTACTGAATACCCACTTTTTAATGGCTGGAAAAGGGACTTGCTATTAATCAAGTCTTCAGAGGCTTATGCCGTATACAGTAACTATTTAACTGAAACTAAGGAGAAGTCATCATGATAAGAAAAGCATTATTAGTTGGAATTAATGATTATGCCCCCGTCGGTTCTGGTGGACCTGATTTGCGGGGCTGTGTGAATGATGTCCGCGATATGGCGAATACCTTGAGTGTCCTCAATATTGTCCCCGCAACAGCTAGCTCGATGAAAATTCTTACCGATGCCAGAGCAACAAAAGCTGCCATTCTCAATGGATTCAAATGGTTGGTTGCTGGCGCGAAGAAAGGTGATGTTTTAGTGTTTTTTTATTCAGGGCATGGCTCGCAAATAGCCGATGTGAGTGGGGATGAAGTAGACAAAAAGGATGAAGTCATCTGCCCTCACGACTATGCGACGGCGGGCATGATTAAAGATGATGATTTTCGCGCCTTGCTGGTTAATCTGCCTGCGGGAGTTAATCTGGATGTCATCCTTGACTCCTGTTATTCGGGTACTGGAACGCAGGTACTATCTGCCCTAGCCGCCACGCCAGATGAACAATCTATTGCTTATCGCTACATTGAGCCGCCCATCGATTGGGGTTTCTTCATAGATGCCAATCCCTCACTGCCTGTGCATGGCATTCTCAAGCGTGAAGGCACAGGTGGATCAAGAGATCCTGTCGTTGTCCTTAATATGAACCACGTCCTATGGGCAGCCTGCAAAGATAACCAAACTTCTGCCGAAGCCCCCATTAATGGCGTATACAGAGGCATATTCACCTATAACTTCTGTAAAGCCTTAAGAGGCGCAGGCACATCAATCACCCGCCGCCGCCTTGATTCTCAAGTAACCGTGAACGTAAAAGGCATGGGTTATAACCAAGTTGCACAGTTGGAAGGTACGACTAGCTCACTTAATGAGAAAGTGTTTACCTAACACTTGATGCGTGGTGTGGTTGGGTTGCCGTTTTTTGGCAACCCAACATAAAAATACAGTCGTGGGGTTTGTCAGGGTAGCTATCACTAACCTAACCTCCATCGCTGCGATGTTAATAAAATTTTTATATTTTTGGGGATCGTCATGCGTAAATTTATTTTTATTTATATTTTGTTAGTCCTAACAAGTTTTATGGCATTTTCCCCTGCGTCCTCAGGTGGGGGTAAAAAAAAGACAATTGATGGAACGATTCACCTCTCCGTAGGTTCTGTCGCCGCAGGGATCGGCTGGACTTGGGGGGAAGGTGTCTTGACTCTTCAGGGTGTTGATCACAACTTCGAGATCAAGGGACTTAGCGTAGCCGATGTCGGTATTTCTAAACTTTCCGCCTCTGGAATTGTATATAACCTGAAGAATTTGGAGGACTTCAACGGTATCTATCACGGATTGAAAGCAGGCGCAGCCGTCGGTGGTGGAGCAGGGGCTGTGGTGTTGAAGAACAATCATGGTGTAGAACTCCAATTGAACTCAAGCGGGCAAGGTTTAAAGTTCGCTTTTGGAACGCAGGGTGTGACCATCCAGCTTAAGGATTAGTCCTATTTTCTGGATGAGCAGTATAGGTTGGGTTGCTGTTTTTTTAGCAACCCAACATAAAGCCAATATAGTTGCTAGTTTTGTTGTGATGGTTATCGCTAACCAGCCAGTCGGTTGTTTGAGGAATTCCCGCAT
>NQJH01000208.1 GCA_002256685.1 Methylococcaceae bacterium NSP1-2
ATGATTATCGGCACGGGATGTATTGTCATCCGACGTTGGCGGTGAGTGAATCTGGGGTGGTGTTAGGGGTATTGGATGCGTGGATGTGGGCTAGGCTGGAAAAAGGTGAGCCAGACATCAGGGAGAGTACCCGTTGGACGGAGGGTTATCAACGTGTTGCAGAACTTAAGGAGGAGTTGAGTAGCACGGAGATAGTCTATGTTGCCGACAGAGAAGCCGATATTCGAGAGCTGATGACGGAGGCACAGCAGCAAGAAAACGTTGTTCATTGGTTAGTTCGTGCTAAACATAACCGTGTCACAGGGGATGGTAAGCTGTGGGATCGGTTGAGTGACGCAGAGGTTCTTGGTACGGTTCAGTTCACGTTAGCCCGCACCGCAACCCGTAAAGCCCGTCCAGTCGAGTTGACGTTACGCAGGGAAAGCGTGACGCTTCCAGCCACTCAACACTGCCCTGAACTCATTGTTACCGCGTTGTTGGCGAAGGAAGAGCATCCCCCTGAAAACGAAACCCCGATTGAATGGCGGCTACTCACGGATGAGACCCTCACGACCTTAGCAGATGCGGTGTTGCGCATTGAATGGTATCGCCGCAGATGGATGATTGAGCTATTTTTCAGAACCCTTAAAACGGGTTGTAAAGTGGAAGAATTGCAGCTCAGTACCAAGGAACGCTTAGAAAAAGCCATCGTCATCTACCTGATTATTGCGTGGCGAGTGCTAATGCTCATGACCTTAGGGCGTGATGTGCCTGAGCTGCCTTGTGAGGTGATTTTTGATCGAGAAGAATGGCAAGTCGCGTGGATAGTTAGTCAAAAAACGCCTTTGCCACCTAATCCACCTACGTTAGGGGACATGATTTTAATCGTCGCTCGCTTCGGTGGATTTTTAGCGCGTAAAAACGATGGCAACCCAGGCGCAGAAGCCTTGTGGCGTGGTCTACATCGCCTCCGCGACTTTGCTGAAGGTATTAATGCCGCCTCCCAAGCTTATGAGGTTAAAATTTGTGGGTAATGGACAGCATATTAGAACTATTGCAAGAATGGCGAATATCAATGGTTTCATTCTCATCTCGATATACCCTAACCTGAGTAGCCAGTAGCCCGCATGAAGCTTGCGGAATGCGGGCTACTGGTTACGACCTTGACCTAGAAGACATGAAAGCTAATAAGAATTCCTCATCTGAGGCTAGATTAACTCTTGTTTGCCTATCAATAAAATTGATATCAGATGATCTCGCTTGGATAGAAATTAATCCAGTGATTTCTTTTGCTTTGATACTAATATCCTTTGATGGGTACTCAATAATTGAATCATTTTTAGAAAATGAGGGTAAAAGCCCACAAAACTCATAAAGTTTAAAATCGTCCGTTAGCTCTGAGATAGATATTTGACTAATCAATCCACAACCATTGGGTAAACGTGCATTGTGAATAGGAAAATATATTTCTGATACACCTCCAAACACAATCCATGCACGACGATACGGGGCTTCAACCGCTTCAGAAATAGGAGTATCAAGGTCTAAAACAAGAGACCACGGTATTAAGTCCCAGCGTAAAGCTAATAATAGAGCGTCAACGGTTAATAGTTTTGTTTTTTCTTGATCGAGTTCGATAACTTTATTCAATGTTTTATACTCCTTATCTCTTCATTGGGGGAGCTGGTTTTGCTATGCCTGATTTGATATTTTGAATATCATCATATGAAACATCTCTTCCAGACCTATTCAATCCATTGATAAAAGTATCTCCATTTGGAGCCGTATTAATTTTTGGATCATGAGTGTGACTCCTCCCTGAACCATGATCGCTACCTTGTAATATATCGGTACGACCACCGTTGGGTTGTTTATATGAAGAGCCTTCTGGAGTTACACTCGATCTACAGTCTCCCCATTACTATCTACAATAAAACGCGGTTTCTCTGTGGCTTCATTAAACATCTTGTCGATGGCATTAACGCGATAAGATGGGCATAGGATGGGCTGAGGTACGAAGCCCATCAATCGAGGATAATGGACTTCTTGTATCAAATCATTTTATCTATGGTTAATCACGACTGATGGGCTTCCTTCGTCAGCCCATCCTATAACTATAACGACAACTAGACGATAAGACGGTATCTATAATTAGCGCACCTTATCACGTTGGACATCATTCCCGATTGATGAGCTATGATTAACGTACTTTATCGCGTTTGTTATTCGCCTAGCTATTAAGTCGTTTCTGCCTATGTCAAAAAAAGTGTCTTCGTTTATTGTTACTTGCTGGTTGGTTTCAGCGGTTTTATTGTCACCTGTGCTACAGGCTAAGTCTGCTTCTGGCGATGGTGACTCGCAAGCTATTGATGGTGAAGCAAAAAAGGTTAAGGCGGGGCGGTTTATTTGGAATCCTGATGCCGCGCCTTCTGGGGCTGTGGTGGCTTTGGTGAGTATTCCTAAGCAGCAACTTTATTTGTACCGTCATGGGGTGTTAATTGGGGCATCCAGTGTCAGTACGGGCAAGCGGGGTTATGGTACGCCTGCGGGGATTTTTACGGTGCTGGAAAAAGACCGCTTTCACCGTTCACGAACCTACGACAACGCGCCCATGCCTTATGCGAATCGCTTAACGTGGGACGGCGTGGCGTTGCACGCAGGTCATGTGACGGGTGCGCCTGCGTCGCATGGCTGTATTCGTTTGCCCGCGCAATTTGCCCGTTTGTTGTTCAGTGTGTCAACCAAGGGCATGACGGTGATTGTGTTGGGCTATGAAAGTCAGGCGTTCCGTTTGTCGCATCCTGTGATGGTGTTGCCGACTGACAGTAAAGACAATGCGATGCTGAGTATGCTGGATTTAGACCCGACGGAGGCGTTTCGTTGGCAATCTGAAAATGGTCAAGAGGGGGCTATTTCGTTGGTGATGAATAAAGCCAGTCAGCTGTTATTGGTTTATCGCAATGGCATTGAAATAGGTCGTTCTAAAATTTCACTGCCCGCCACTGAAACCAATTGGGGAACACACGCATTCATTATGCAGGCAGACCAAAACACAGACTCGAATCCTTTTTTTAGTCATCACTGGACGGCAATGAACAGTCATGAAAATAACACAATGTTAAATGCCGCGTTTTTTGAACAAATGAATATCCCCGCCGATTTTTCTAACGCGCTCAATGGCATTTTAACGGCGGGTTCTACGCTGTTAATCACGGATAATCTTAAACAACACCCGCAAATTCTGAAAGAAGCCTCCGCACCGCCTGTGCGTTGTGTGAGCGGCAATTGTGTTGACGGCTTAGGCACACAAGTGTATGCCGATGGCAGTAAATATGTCGGTGAATTTAAAAATGGCGTGTCCGACGGTCAAGGCGAATTCATTTCACCCAACGGTGAAAAATACGTTGGTCTGTTTAAAAGCGATAAGTTTCAATGGGATATGGACAATAAACCCCATGAATAAATCCCCTCGTCTCTGCCATGCTTGAAAGTGCCGCTTTGCCCCCCATAACAGTTTTATCATAAACAATGCTCTCAAAGGTGACATTATGCGAATGGATAAACTAACCAGTAAATTTCAAGAAGCCTTGGCGAATGCGCAAAGTTTGGCATTAGGCAAAGATCATCAATTTATCGAGCCAGTCCACATCATGATTGCGATGCTCGATCAAGAAGGCGGTAGCATCAAGCCCTTGTTAGTCCAAATGGGCGTAAATACTGCATTAATCCGTACTGAACTCACCAAAGAACTGGCGCGTCTTGCTACCGTTAGCGGTTCGGGTGGTGATGTACAAATTTCTAATGAAACCAACCGCTTATTAAACTTAACCGACAAACTTGCACAAAAGCGCAATGACAGTTTTATTTCCAGCGAGCTATTTTTATTAGCCGCTTGTGAAGAAAAAGGCTTTTTACAAGAGCTGTTTAAAAAATCCAATATTACTAAACAAAAACTCGAAACAGCCATTGCTAATATGCGTGGAGGAGAATCAGTGCAAGATGCCAATGCCGAAGACCAACGTCAAGCGTTAAAAAAATACACTATCGACCTGACTGAACGCGCCGCCCAAGGCAAACTTGATCCTGTTATCGGGCGCGATGATGAAATTCGCCGTACCATTCAAGT
>NQJH01000404.1 GCA_002256685.1 Methylococcaceae bacterium NSP1-2
GGGTGCAGGTTGGTGTCCCCCCGGAATTTTAGGTATTGGCATCGGCGGAACCGCAGAAAAAGCCATGATATTGGCGAAAGAAGCCTGTATGGAATCCATCGATATACAAGAACTTATCGCCAGAGGTCCGAGTAATACAATCGAAGAGCTACGCCTTGAGCTATACGATAAAGTCAACGCGCTAGGTATCGGCGCACAAGGACTGGGCGGATTAACGACCGTATTGGATATTAAAATCAAAGACTATCCGACTCATGCGGCGAATAAACCGGTCGCCATCATTCCCAATTGTGCGGCAACCCGTCATGTGCATTTTGTCCTCGATGGTTCAGGCGTAGCCGAATTCACGCCGCCGCGCTTAGAAGACTGGCCCAAAATAACGTGGGCAGCAGGGGCAACGGCGCGGCGTGTCAATCTCGACACGGTGACCAAAGAAGAAATGGCAACATGGAAGCTCGGCGAAACCCTGTTACTCAGCGGCACAATGCTGACAGGGCGTGATGCCGCACATAAACGCTTGTGTGATTTAATTGAACGCGGCGAACCACTGCCTGTGGATTTCACCAATAAATTCATTTATTACGTCGGCCCCGTTGATCCTGTGCGTGATGAAGTGGTTGGTCCAGCAGGTCCGACTACTGCCACTCGCATGGATAAATTTACCGAAACCATGCTCGCCAAAACAGGTTTAATCGGCATGATAGGCAAAGCCGAACGTGGCGCAGAAGCCATCGCTGCTATTAAAAAACACCATGGTTTCAAAAGCCATCCGCAAAGCCCATATCGTTGCTTTTGCTGATTTAGGCATGGAAGCTATACACGAATTTGTCATTGAAGACATGCCCGTCACCGTTGCGGTCGATACCCAAGGCGAATCCATACACCTGATTGCCCCAAAAATCTGGCAACAAAAAATCGGTAAAATTCCTGTGCTTGTCGAAAGTCCGCAAACCTAATTTATCGTTAGATAGAGCCAGCCGCCAATAAAATGATTGTGAAATAATATACGAGATAGTGGCGAATTGGAATAACGACATGGCATACTCAAAAGATTTTCGACAAAAAGTTTTATCGATAAGAGAAAAACAAGACCTCCGTTTATTAGAAACGGCTGAGTTGTTTGGTGTAGGGGTTGCAAGTGTGTTTCGCTGGACTAAAAAACCTGAGCCGAGCAAAATGAGAAATAAGCCCGCGACAAAAATAGATATGGAAGCCTTAGCACGATAGGGTGGGCTGAGGTACAAAGCCCATCAATCGTGAACGATGGGCTTCCTTCGTCAGCCCATCCTATAATGGGTAGAACGCAGTGAACCCCCTCATACCAATTAATAACCGCCTCTATTCAAAACCAAAGGCGGTTTTTTATTGCCTGTCAATTTTAAGATTTACTCAACAGTAACTTATACGTTACTATTTGCTCATGCAAATAACAGAATACATCAGAGAAGACGGCTCGAATCCCTATCAAAAATGGTTCAATTCATTAGATGCAATTGCCGCTGCAAAAATCGCTATTGCTAAAGTAAGACTCGAATTGGGTAATACGTCTAATATTAAATGGTTTGATGGCATTGGCGAATATCGTATTGATTGGGGCGCGTGCTATCGAATTTATCTCGCTCAAGATGGACGGCAACTGATTATTTTGTTCGGCGATGGCACGAAAAAAAACCAGCAAAAAGACATTGATAACGCAAAAAAATAGGCAAGATATGACTATCACTCAAGACTATAAAAATACCCTAACCGAGCGTGTAGCAAACGACCCCGCTTTTGCTAAGGCGTTATTGGATGAGGCGATTTCTTTGTTTTTAAACGGCGAGCCAGATGTTGCCCGTTTAGTCTTACGCGATTTAGTCAATGCCACGATAGGCTTTGAAACCTTGGCACAGGAAGTTAAAAAACCCAGTAAAAGCTTACACCGTATGCTTTCGGCTAAAGGCAATCCGACAATGGATAACTTAACTAAAATACTGGGAATCCTTAAAACCCAGTTAAATGTAAGCATTAATGTCGATAGCACATTTTGCCCACCTGAGATTTAAGTTCCACGTCTGGGATCAAACGCATCCTGCACGGTATCGGCGAATAAATTAGCCGCTAA
>NQJH01000209.1 GCA_002256685.1 Methylococcaceae bacterium NSP1-2
TGATGAGCAAGGTAAAAAAGCCAACGTCAAATTGCTCAACGAACTAGCCCCGATGATACGCCACGAACTCGCCAAACGAATGCGCTTGCGTCATATTTCCACGCTACGTTTTTACTACGACACCTCGTTTGATACAGGAATGCGCGTGGCGGAATTGTTGAGTGATGTGTCTAAGTCTTCGCAAGAGCCTGAGCAGTAACAAAAATCCCATACAAGTCATCATCACTCCCACACTGTAAAAGTATGGGAATGATGATGTGTTGGCGTTTTTAATGCTAGCATCATGCAAGCCATCAAATTAGCCGTCATCACAACAGCCTCGTTTTTTTGCGTCATTGAATAAATATCTCCACCAACGCCACTTAACTACCCCATGAGCAAACGCAAATCAGGTCTTAATGTCCACGGTATTTTATTGTTGGATAAACGATTAGGTGTCTCTTCTAATAAAGCCTTGCAAGAAGTTCGCCGCTTATTTAATGCCAATAAAGCAGGGCATACGGGCAGTTTAGACCCGTTAGCGACGGGTTTATTGCCGCTGTGTTTTGGTGAGGCGACTAAAGTATCGGGCATGATGTTGGATGATGACAAACGCTATGCGGTCACTATTCAACTCGGTGTGATGACTGATACGGGCGATGCGGAAGGTGTGGTGCTGGAAACTAAGCCTGTGCCAGAGTTAAGCCTTGAGCAAATTCATACTTGCTTGCAACATTTCACAGGCGCGATTGAACAAGTGCCGCCGATGTATTCAGCGTTAAAACATAACGGCAAAAAGCTGTATGAGTTGGCGCGAGAAGGTATCACTATTGACCGAAAAGCCCGCCACATTACGCTATACGAGCTAAAATTGGTAGAATTCGCTAACGACCAGCTCAGCTTAGAAGTATTCTGTTCTAAAGGTACTTATATTCGTTCCTTAGCCGAAGACATTGGGCATTATTTCGATTGTGGCGGCACAGTGACGGTGTTGCGCCGTTTGCAAGCGGGGCAGTTTCAGCTTACCGATGCACACACAATTGAACAACTCACCGCCATGACCGCCGAAGAATTAAACACCTGTTTAATGGCGGTTGATGAACCGTTGCAAACCATACCCGCCGTGCAGTTATCAAACGAACAAGCCACCGCAATACAATATGGTCAAACAATTTCTTTCGACAGTTCACATCTAGGCAGTGTGCGCATTTATCATAATGGGCTATTTCTGGGCTTGGGAGAAATGGCTTTAAATGGTAAACTAGCCCCGAAAAAATTATTCAATCTAACGGATTGATGCCCAAACTCTACACCCTATCGTGGAGTGTATTATTAGCCGTCATCAGACGGTTTTCATTTTAAATTAATCTTAGGGATTATAAGCAATGCCATTTACCGCAGAACAAAAAAAAGCCGTCGTTGAAGCCTATCGTCAATCAGAAACTGATACGGGTTCACCCGAAGTCCAAGTGGCTTTATTGACCGCGCACATTAATCATTTAATGCCGCATTTTGCTGAACACAAAAAAGACAACCATTCACGTCGTGGTTTGTTGCGTATGGTTAATCAACGCCGCAAATTATTGGATTACCTCAAAGGCAAAGACCTAGGTCGTTATCGTTCACTGATTGAACGTTTAGGTTTACGCAAGTAACATTCTCCATAGAAACGGCACAGCTCATGTGCCGTTTCTGCTTTAACACATCAAAACTCCACTCATTTATCTACATAAAGGAACCTCAATAGTGAACCCTATTAGGCAAGAATTTCAGTACGGCGATCACAAAATTACGCTAGAAACGGGTGAAATTGCACGTCAAGCAGACGGCGCGGTTATGATCGATGTAGATGGTACATCGCTACTCGTTACCGTAGTTGGTAAGAAAGAACCCGCTGGCGGTGATTTTTTCCCCTTAACCGTTAATTATCAAGAAAAAGCCTACGCCGCAGGTAAAATCCCTGGTGGTTTTTTCAAACGCGAAGGCAGACCTAGCGAGCAAGAGACTTTAACCTCACGCTTAATTGACCGCCCAATTCGCCCGTTATTTCCCGAAGGCTACACGCACGAAGTGCAAATTATTGCCACGGTCGTGTCGCTTAATCCAGATGTTGATCCAGAAATCGCTGCTTTATTAGGTGCGTCAGCGGCATTAGCCGTTTCTGGTTTACCGTTTAATGGTCCAATCGGCGCAGCATGTGTCGGTTACAAAGATGGCGAGTATTTATTAAACCCATCACCGACTGCTTTAAAAGACTCCCAATTGACTTTAGTTGTAGCAGGTACAGCGCAAGCGGTATTGATGGTGGAATCAGAAGCCAAAGGTTTATCTGAAGAAATCATGTTAGGTGCAGTATTGTTCGGTCATGAACAAATGCAAACGGCGATTAACGCGATTAATGAATTTGCGACTGCCGCAGGTTGTGGCAAAGTTGAATGGACTGCCCCTGAAACCAATGCTGAACTAAAAAAATTAGTCGCAGAAGCGGTTGAAGAAGACATTAAAGCGGCTTACACCATTGCCGAAAAATTAGTTCGTCAAGATCACCTTAAAGGCATTCGTAACGCTATCGTCGAAAGATTATCGGTTAATTACGATGAAAAAGACATCCGTGGCATTATCGAACACCTAGAATACAGCATCGTGCGTCATGCAGTATTAGAAGGCAGACGTATTGACGGACGTGCCTTAGATTCAGTGCGACCAATCAGCATCCGCACAGGCGTATTGCCCAGAACTCACGGTTCAGCATTATTTACACGCGGCGAAACCCAAGCCCTAGTGGTTGCTACCTTAGGCACACAACGTGATGCACAAATCATTGATGCACTGGCTGGCGAATACAAAGAACCGTTCATGCTGCATTACAACTTCCCTCCTTACAGCGTAGGCGAAACAGGTTTTGTGGGTTCACCAAAACGCCGTGAAATTGGTCATGGTCGCTTAGCAAAACGCGGTGTTGCTGCGGTATTGCCAAACATGGAAGAATTCCCTTACACCATCCGCGTCGTTTCAGAAATTACTGAATCTAACGGCTCAAGCTCAATGGCTTCCGTGTGCGGTAGCAGCTTAGCGTTAATGGATGCTGGCGTACCTATCAGCACACCTGTTGCAGGTATTGCAATGGGCTTGATTAAAGAAGGCGATAGCTTTGCGGTATTGTCTGACATCATGGGTGATGAAGATCACTTAGGCGACATGGATTTCAAAGTGGCAGGTTCAATCGATGGCATCACCGCGCTGCAAATGGACATCAAAATTGATGGCATCACCGCAGAAATTATGCAAACCGCGTTAGCGCAAGCTAAAACAGGTCGCTTGCATATCCTAGGCGAAATGAACAAAGCCCTTGCTGCAACGCGCAACGAAATGTCTGATTTCGCACCGCGTATCATCACTTTCAAAATTGACCCCAGCAAAATCCGTGAAGTTATCGGCAAAGGCGGCGCGACTATCCGCAGCATCACCGAACAAACAGGCGCGAGCATTGATTTAACGGATGATGGCGTTGTTAAAGTTGCCTCAGTTGATAAAGCCGCTGGCGAAGAAGCTCGCCGCTTAATCGAAGAAATCACCGCTGAAGTTGAAGTCGGTAAAGTCTACGAAGGCAAAGTCGTCCGCTTAATGGACTTCGGCGCATTCGTCACTATCTTACCGGGTAAAGACGGCTTAGTTCACATCTCACAAATTTCAGACGAACACGTTGATAAAGTCAGCGACCGTTTGAATGAAGGCGATATGGTTAAAGTTAAAGTCTTAGAAATTGACCGTCAAGGTCGTGTTCGTCTTAGTATTAAAGAAGCTGAAAAAGAAGCCTAATTAAGCGTCGAACACAGCAACAAAAAAAGAGCCGCAAGGCTCTTTTTTTTTATTCACTATTTTTAAATCAATTTAAAAAATAAAGAAATCGGTATAATATTCGTCCTTTCTGAAGTAATACAGATTATAAAATTGCCTCAGCCTGTTTAATTTTAAGTGAGTAAAAAAGCAAATGGCACAATTTACAGTAACGGGTGATATTGATCCTTTTTTACATGTTAGCTTACGCAGTGGCGAAAAAATTTATTGCGAATCTAACGCAATGGTGATGATGGAAAGCAACTTAGAGCTAAAAGGCAAAAT
>NQJH01000210.1 GCA_002256685.1 Methylococcaceae bacterium NSP1-2
CAATCCCTGTGGATTGATTTTTTGACCTTTGGGGCTAGGTCGAATAATAGTTTTATCATCATTGTCATCATCGTCAAAATAATGACCAAAAGGATCATCTTTATTCATGTCGTTATCCGTTTTTGATTGCCCAAAACTCTAATTCAAGCCCAGGAAATTCGCCCGCAATATGAATCGCAAAACCACCCGATTGCTGCATTTGTTTCCACAACTCACCTTGTTTGTTTAATTCAAAATAAGCAAAGCCAGCATGATAAGGAATTTGTCTAGGTGCGACGGGTAATGGATGCACGGTAATACCGGGTAATGCAGAACGTACCAAGTTTTGAATTTGTTCAACGGGACCGATTTTAATTTGCGTTGGAAAGCCGCTACGCAATTGTTCTATCGAGACTTGTGCATTTGCTGCCAACACGAAAACCGCATCTTTCAACAAATTAAGATCAGGAACTTTTGCGCCGCGTATGCCGTATTTAGGGGGAGTGAGCGGAATAAAAATCGCATTTTGTTCTAATACGGAACTGAGCAATTCACGCAATTCATTCATCACTGCCAGAAACGTTTTATGCAGGTCATCATGCAAATAAAGTGGAAAACTGACCGGTCTTTTATTGGCTTTACAAAAAGTAGATAATTCACCGGCTAACTGCACCGCGAGTCGGTAAAAACTTTCAGGATGAAAAGCGGGAATATTTTGTAAATGTTCAAACAACGGTTCAACACGATTCACCACTTGCAACAGCATAAAATCAGCAATTTCCGCTACGCCGCCTCTCCCTGCTTCCGAGGCGCGTCCGCCTAAGGCTTCACCACGCGTATGCAGTAAACCGAATAATTCTTTGATATAACTTTTTAACAGCGGCTGCGCATTACAGTCCACCGTCGGCGGTATGTATTGTTCATCGAGAATGACATTTTTATCAACACGAGACTCAATAACCCGCGCCACACCGATACAAACATGACCGGAGCGTTCCTGTTTTTGCAGCATTAAACTGGTTTGCAGTTTAGCAATCATCACCGCTGAGGTGGCATTGGTAGCAACATTAATATCGCGCACTTCGGTTTCATTGGCATGATAACGCGCCAGTGCATAGTGATTTTCATCGGTATCAACTTCAACCGCGCCAAAGCGTTGCATCGGTAAGGCGAGATAAATAATGTTATTTTGTACATCAATCGGAATATCAATCGGCAAGGGCAGTTCATCATCTTCGGGCAAATTAAACGGCGTACCGTCAGGAAAAATACCGCTGCATTCGGTCAGCGAAAATTTCCCCATTGCCAATTGCCGCTGATCTATTTTGAGTTTTTTAATGCCCCAGTCATAAGGTTGCAGACCGCCGCACCGCTCGCGTACCAAAGTTTCCAGATAACGGTCATGTTGCTGAAAATGCTGTGGTCGCAAAAACATGCCTTCTGACCAGACGGTTTTGTTATTTTCTGACATAGTTATCCGAATACTCCAGTAAGATTAGATTAAGCAACACATTCGTTTTATGAATCACTGCCATTAATTATGCAGGAGTAAAACAGCTTTAACTGTTTTCTAGCCAATAGCTAAAGTTATTGGTCTCCTGTCATTACTTAATTTAATGCCAGTGGCTCTATAGATGGTGACGATTTCCTTGCAATTCTGCCATCTTTTGTTGGTATGCGTCAGCAAAGGCATCGGTGAAAAAATTTTCCATTGCCTCAGGTGCAGCTTGACGATAGATTTCTTGGTATTTATCCCAGCATTTGGCTTTTTTTTGTAAAACAAGACCTTGATCGAGTTGTTTTTCAATCAGTTTAGGATCAAATGATTTTAATAGTTCAGCGACCGCCGCTTGAATACCTACCTCCATCGCCTGTTGATGATTTACCATATCATTAAAGCCTTGGTCTATGGCTTCAATTGAACCCAGAAAACCATCGGATTTATTATCCAGAAATTGACGAATAATATCATCGGTAGCAACGGTAAACTTAAGGGGATTATTGTTAGTCGCTTTGATGCGCGTCATATTAATGCGAAACAAACTTTTAAATTCAGTTCGACTTCTTAACACGCTAACCGCACCAACAATTAAATGCCTAAACATTTGCCCAATGCGGTATAGCGTGTCGGTCAACGGTTCAGTGCGATAAGCTCGGTATTGTATGCCTACGCCTTGCAAAAAAGCATCAAATGCTACGTTATTGGGCATTACACGCTGTTCAGCAATTTGGTGTTTTACAGGTGGTGGTGTAGCGGCGGGTGTGTTCTGCTGAGGAGGCGATTCTGCCAATAAATCTTCAAAACTAAAATTCTCTGGAATGTCTTCAACTGCGGCAAAAGGATTGTTCGTCACAGCGGGGGCAACGAAACTATCAAAAAGTGCCGAGCTACCGCCTTGAAGTTGGCTTTCAAAAACAGGTTTAATTGACTCGCCAGAGGATTGAATCAGGTCTTCATGCGTTACGATGGATGAATCTTGCTCACGCAATAAGCGATTATCGCCAAAATCATCCAAGGGTAGGAAATAATCCGCCTGCTCTACTGATTCGATAGGCGCGAAAGGAAAATCCTCATCGGGTTGCGCGTCATCAATATCAATGGCAACAGCAATTTCATACTCACCAATTTTTAACAACATACCATGCGTGATTTGCTGAGTGCTATCGTGTAGATGTTGCCCGTTGATAAAAACGCCACTCAAACTGTTATCAGTCAAATAATACAAACCGTTTTCCATACTGACAGTGGCATGATGTCGAGAAACAAACTTTTCCTCATCCGGCAATACCAAAGTATTGTCATTGGATCGACCAATCGTACCGCCTTGATTATTCATAGAGATAACAGCCGACTGTGGTGCAGGCTGACCTTTAAAGGTTAAAACTTTCAATGTTAAGGGCATAATCGAACGACACCTTGTGACAGGTTAAATTAGAATGAGAGAATGGTTTATCTTAAGATAATCAGTGGTCATAATAATACTTTTTTGTTACATAAGTACATAAGCCATGCCCACCGATAAACAAAAACCCTTTCGATTACACAGCCCGTTTCAACCTGCTGGCGATCAGCCCGAAGCGATTACACAATTGATTGCAGGGCTAAATGATGGCGAAGTCCATCAAACTTTATTGGGCGTGACGGGTTCTGGTAAAACCTTCACCATTGCCAATGTCATCGAACAAACCCAACGCCCTGCCATGATTATGGCTCCCAATAAAACCCTAGCGGCGCAGTTATACGGGGAAATGAAAGAATTTTTTCCTGAAAACAGCGTGGAATATTTCGTCTCTTATTACGATTATTACCAACCCGAAGCCTATATTCCTGCTTCCGATACCTTCATTGATAAAGATGCGTCATTGAATGAACACATTGAACAAATGCGTTTGTCTGCGACTAAAGCCTTATTAGAACGTAGCGATACCATTGTCGTTGCCACCGTATCAGCGATTTATGGTTTAGGCGAACCTGAATCCTATTTCAAAATGGTGCTGCATTTAGTCAAAGGTGATTTAATCAAACAACGCGACATCATTCGGCGATTAGCTGAAATGCAGTACACGCGCAATGACATCGAACTACGCCGCGCTACTTATCGAGTGCGCGGTGAAGTCATTGATGTATTTCCCGCCGAAGCCGATGCCGAAGCCTTACGCATTGAATTATTTGATGATGAAGTCGAACAGTTATCGCTATTTGATCCGCTAACAGGTGAAGTAATCCGCCGCGTTGCCCGTTTTACTATCTATCCAAAAAGTCATTATGTGACTCCACGCGAACAACTATTAGCCGCCGTCGAATCCATCAAACTAGAATTAAAGTCACGGTTGCATGAGTTATACGCACTCAACAAATTAGTCGAAGCCCAACGCCTAGAACAGCGTACTCAATTCGATATAGAAATGATTTTAGAAATTGGTTATTGCTCAGGCATCGAAAACTATTCGCGCTATTTATCAGGCAGAGGGGTAGGGGAGTCGCCGCCGACTTTATTTGATTATTTACCCGCCAATGCGCTACTGGTCATTGATGAAAGCCACGTCACTATTCCACAAATCGGCGCAATGTATAAAGGCGACCGTTCCCGCAAAGAAACGCTGGTGGAATACGGTTTTAGCCATTATGAAAAAGAGCATTCAGGCGTGTTTGTTGAACAAGTGGTTAGACCGACAGGCTTGATTGATCCCGTGGTTGAAGTGCGCCCTGCGACTACGCAAGTCGATGATTTATTATCAGAAATTAACCTGCGCGTTAAAGTCAATCAGCGCGTATTAGTCACCACGCTAACCAAACGCATGGCAGAAGATTTAACCGAATACTTAAATGAACATGGCGTTAAAGTCCGCTATCTACATTCCGATGTTGATACCGTTGAGCGAGTAGAAATTATTCGGGATTTACGCTTAGGAAAATTTGATGTTGTGGTCGGTATCAACTTATTGCGCGAAGGTTTGGACATCCCCGAAGTCTCGTTAGTCGCTATTCTTGATGCCGACAAAGAAGGCTTCTTACGCTCAGTCGTCTCCTTAGTGCAAACCATCGGACGCGC
>NQJH01000211.1 GCA_002256685.1 Methylococcaceae bacterium NSP1-2
GTGGATTGTTTTGCCGACGACAATATGACTTCCCGCCGGTACAATATCCATTTCGACCTGGCCATTGGCGTGGATGAACCTGTGAATCCCTCTTCGCTCATCCACGCCTCTATAGTCGTTCCTCCAACACAGGTGTTCACAATCCCCATTGGGACATGATATTGATCGTACAGTTTTTTGGCAAAGAAGTACCCAATTACGGTAAAATCAAGCACTGTTTCGGGTGTTGCTGCCACCCATTTTAAACCGGGAGTGTCGTCAATCGGGCCGGATATTACTGCTTTAGTTGCCAGCCTTATGATAAATGATTGTCTTACAGAATTATCAGCAGTAACGGTCGTTTCTAAATGAATTAATGATGATTAACGTGTTCCACATTGACAGTATTCCAAACAGATTCAATAAAATCCTGATCCATTGCTGGCATTCCGTCTTGTATCCACTGCACGACTACTTTTGCGGTGTCTGGATAAGTAATATGCACGGCATGGTCGTTATGTAACCAATGCTCAATAATATTTGCATCCAAATCATTCATGACATGACCGTAGCCTAATTGCGCTAAGGCAGCCCCATTGGCAAGTTGTTCCATTTGCCCATGAATGGGTTTGGCGAGAATTTTTTTGCCCAGTTGCAACGATTCACTCGCCAATTCAAAACCAGAATTGCTGATTATACCTTCACAATCAGACAGATTTTTCTGAAAACCTTCGCGTGATAAGGGATAACAAATAATGTGCTCAAATTGAGAGGCAACCGGTACAGGCGAGTAGAGATGAAAGCTAAAGTCAGTAAACGGTGCAAGTAAGTCAATAACTTGCTGTTGATCTTCAAAAGGCAAATAAACCACGATTTTATGCGCAATAGCCTGCGGATGCGTGTCAGCGGTTTCAATAATCGGCGGCAAAATAGGCTGTCCAAAATGATGCCAATGTAGTCCGATACTTTTAGTTGCTGGTGCAAAATGTTTCAACACTTGCTCGGCAATTGGATCATGGTTTTGTCGGGGAATTTTATATTTAAACGCGTATTGATGACCAATACCTAACACGGGTTTTTTCTGTTTTTTGGCAGCCCACGCCGTAACAGGTTCAAAATCACTAATCACTAAGTCATAGCCGCTTAAATCTAAGTCATTCACTTCTTTGTAAAATTTGATTAGATTGGCTTCATAAGCGGTTTTTAAAAACTTGACTTGACCTTTATCGATGTTAAACGTTAGCCCCGTGCGCAGCTGATAATCGTTGAAGATATCCATATCAAAATATTTGTCAGTCGGTTTGCCACTAAACTGAAAAGTGACCTCCATTCCTGCGGCGTAAAGTGCTTTTGCCATGACTCTTGCGCGAGTAATATGACCGTTTCCCGTGCCTTGTACGCCATAAAAAATTTTCATAAACCCAACATCTCCAAACTGAATAACGCGCTACTAATTCCTAACACAGCACCCATGAGGGTATCCGTTGGAAAATGTACCCCTAAGATAACTCGCGAAAAGCCTATTAAAGCCGCCCAACCATACAATAAAAAAACCAAAGACAAATCAGCAAACGGCTGAGAAAAATAACTGATTAAGGTTGCCATCATAAAAGCGGCAGAGGTATGACCAGAGGGAAAACTGAATTTATCAGCGGGAATAATGACGCTAACAAAATTTTCTAACGCTGCCGCAGGACGGTTACGTTTGAAACTATTTTTCAAAACAAAATAAGTCGGTCGTTCTATTAAAAAAGCCAGCAAAATAGCGTGTAAGAAAGGACTCTCGAAGCCTTGGTATTTACACAACAGTGCCGCTAATAATACATACAACGGACCATCGGCTGTTTTAGAGAGGGTGCGAGAAACTTTAGTTAATGGGGTGTTTATTTTGATGTTTACTAGCCAAGTAAACAGATAGACATCATATTTGTGTATCGAATAAAGCAGTTTCATTTTTTTATCCTCAAGTGATCTACTGCAAATATCGACCGCGACGTTTTGCTGTAGTGAAAATCATAAATCGTTATGTTTTCGACAAAGAGTAGAACGCTTGTGTGACAAAAAGATGACGCTTTGTTTAAGCTTTTGTGACAGGGAATTAATTTTGGCTGAATAACAGCCATTGAAAATGGCTTGCTTTAGTCATATATAATTAAATACTGTTTGTTCACGCATTTCCGGCGCATAATTGGCTTCGATACTAAGGTATCGATTCGGGCTTTTAAGTTTGGCGTGTGCTGACGTGAAAGCCAACTGATTTAACATTAGGATAAGAAAAATGAACTTGAAAAAAATAAATGTAGCCGTCGCATTATTACTTGCATCGGTATTTGCCAGTGCGGTTTATGCGGATATTGCCCTGCAATCTAAAGAACAAGTCGAGGGTACTTGGAAACTGGAACACACCAAAAACTCGTTGACCGATAAAGACCCCGTTACTAGAGAAGATACTTGGGTATTTAAAGATGGCAAACTGACAATTTTACATATTCCACGCGAAGGCAAATACTACGATCAACCACCAGTAAATTATGAAATAGAAGACGGTAAATTAAAAATTGCCCTAGTGGGTAGTGGCAGATTTGAGGAATTTTCTTTAGTAGAAATGAACGACAAGAATATGACGTTAAAAGGAAAATTCGGTAGCTATTCTTTCTTTGCTAAAAAGTAACGCATAAATGTAGGTAGGATGCGCTGAGGTACGAAGCGCATCAGCTACCTTTAGTTGACTTACTCCACTTTACGTTTCCAGCGGGTTTGCAAAGTCGCCCACACTTTAGTCGCCCTTACTTTGATGCTAGCCGCATTGATAATAATCACCAGCGGTATTGCAAAGCCTAGCAACACAAAAAATGCCAGTGTCGCCCATGTGCTTGGTGTCCAATCCACACTATAACTATCAGCATTCACCGCCGCGCTAATCCCCGGAATACTGGGTAAATCACCATTACCGCCATCGACTTTTAATTGCGCCTTCATGCCTTTTTCGGCATGTTGAGCGAGTTCGCAATGTACCAGATAGGTTTTTTTCTGGCTGGGAACAATAAACGACGCTTGTAACTGCCCTTCCCCATACAATTCTAAATGCACCATGCCATCGGGGTATAAATAACCGGGTAAACCGTGAACCATAACCTGATGGCGGATTTGGTCATCATTGATAAAGGTGATATTGATTTTGGCACAGGGTTTTACATTCCATTCTTGCTGGTCAAACGCAAACATTTTGCCCGCGAATTTCAGCGCGTGTTTATGTCCCGCGCGAATAGTAATATCGACATTTTCAGAAATTTTCGGACAGTCGCTAGGTAATTTGTCAGGATTCGCATTCATAATCATGCCTTTTTCATCCATCATCATACGGCTATGATTCATAGCGGCATGGGCAGGGCTGAGCATGAATAAACTGAGCAGTACGAGAGTTTTTAACTTCATGAGGATTTCCGTTTAAAAAGGCGTAGCACAATCAACAATAATCCAATCAGCAAGCCAACGGCTAAACCAAATCCGATAATGCGAACATAATTGGGGGTGAGTAAACCCGCATCACCCAGCAAAGGTGCGAACTCCTTGTTATTCTCCCAAACCGCTTGTTTTTTAGCGTAATAATCTTTGCTAAACACTTGGTCGAGCATTTCAGTATGACCTTTCGGCATTCCTTGTTCATCGGCTAGGGATTTATAAAGAATTAATGCAATATTACCCCCCGGCTCCATGCCGTCTGTGGTCGCGCCAGTTGGAACGTGATCATGAAACATCCACGCACCTGCACCGTAACTGTGTAAGCCATCATTTTTAGTTTGTAAATGCAGGTCTATACGTTGCGCGGGAGCTATATCAAACACATCGCGTATCATTTGTAAGCCAGCAGGAGCTTCCACGCCATCATAAGCAACGGCGGTGGTTTTATGACCATGCGTATGAATTGCTACCGCTGAGCGTTGCAAGTTAGCGACGTGCAATTTTACATCCTCATTTTCATCAACAATAATTGACGCATCTCGCAGAGTGTATGGAAACGAATGACCATTCAGCAAAAAATAATTTTCAAACGATTCGGTCATATTGTGTTGACGGGTCATACGCAGGGCAATCAAGCGCGGATCATTGGCA
>NQJH01000212.1 GCA_002256685.1 Methylococcaceae bacterium NSP1-2
ATGCCTGTTTTGTTTGTTGGGCATGGTAATCCGATGAATGCGATTACCGATAATCGCTATAGCCAAAGCTGGAAAGCCATCGGTGAACAATTACCCGTTCCTAACGCTATTTTATGTATATCGGCACATTGGCTAACAAAGGGAACGTTTGTGACGATGGCGGAACAGCCAAAAACGCTACATGATTTTGGTGGTTTTCCAAAAGAATTGTTTGCGGTTCAATACCCCGCTACAGGCGCACCAGAGTATGCACGCAGGCTTATATCCGCCATTAAATCAACAACCGTGCAGGAAGATTTTGCTTGGGGTCTGGATCATGGCGCGTGGTCTATCTTAAAAAATATGTATCCCAACGCCAATATACCCGTTTTTCAGATGAGTATTGATGCGACTAAACCACCGTTATACCACTTCAATTTAGCCAAAGAATTATTCGAACTCAGAAACCAAGGGGTATTAATTTTAGCCAGCGGAAATATCGTTCATAACTTGGGCATTCTTAGCTGGGATGGAAAAATCAAGGCATTCGACTGGGCGTTAGAATTTGATGCCTTTGTTAAAAACAATATTATCGATAATAATCCGATAGCGTTAATTGACTATCAAAAATTAGGCAAACTGGCAACACTCGCCCATCCAAGCAATGAACATTATTTGCCATTGCTGTATGCACTGGGTTTAAGAGATAACACCGATAGCGTACAGTTTTTTAACGAAGACATGGATTTAGGTTCGTTGAGTATGCGTAGCGTGGTGTTTAGTTAAGGGTAGAGCTTGCGAAACCCAATATTTCCCATCCACCCAAGCAATTCGCCTAATATAACGGAGAAAAACATGAGCATTATTTCAATGAGAGACGTGATAGCTTATACGCAACTAAGGAGTGCAAATGACAAATAATGATATTAATTTTGAAATAGCTGACGACTGCCCCGAAGAAATCGCAGAACAGTTCAAAAATTACGTTGAAGCATTTGAGCAAGCTAAATGTAGGCAACCCTTTGATGTTTTACTGGACTCAGGTATTTCTTTACCGCCCGCAAGCGAGTTATCAAAGACTGAACTCAGTGCCAAATTATGGGAAGTCATTAACGCGCTTTCATTACTGGCTATCTACTTGGAGAGTACAGATCATTTAAGTGATCGTGAACTATACACCCTACTTTGGGAGGATATTTTGCGAGAAGAGACAGTTTTTCAATCAGGCGATATGATGAACATGAACTGTCACATTGATTTGGTGAGTAGCGGTAGCAAAGCGGATACCGACCTTTACCTGAAATATTATGCTGACGATGATGACCGTGCATTTTGGCTTAAAGAGTTTCCTGATGATGTTTTACCAAGCCACGAACCGCTCCCGTTTAATCGTGACCGCCAATTACCAAAGCCAACTCGTAAGATAGGTAGCGCGTAGATAGTATCTCTCTAAATTAATCCTAGCAGAAAATTATCCTGCATGGAGCTTGTGGAATTTGACCGTAAGGTACGGCGTACGTTGGATTGAGGAACGAACCCCAACATTTTCCAGTTCGTGTGTTTGTTGGGGTTCGTGCCTCACCCCAACCTACAACTAAATGTTTTGGCAATTAATGCGAAACTTGCCCGCCCGCTTTTTTCCATTCCAACAAATGAATTAATTCACCGCTATTAAGCCATAGTCCATGATCTCTGCACTTATCCACCACTACGCCACTACGATAAGCAAAGTTGACGCGGTTCATGAGTATCTGACAAACAGGACATTTGACATAGTGGATGTGGGTTTCTTTTTGATAGCGTTCTTTATTAATGTTATCGAGCAATTGAAAATTGACGTTGTAAACGTGCGTTACTGAACAATCGAGTAAGGTTTCAAGTTCATTAGGTTCAAAAAATAAACCAAAACAATCAGGGCAGCGTGCTATATAAAATTGCCTGCCTATCTCTAAGGCTATGGTCTGCAAAGGAATATCACAGCATGGACAGGGGTTTCCTGAATCTTGCGTAACACTATAGAATTGAGTATTGTGCAAATCCACGTCATTGCGCGTACCGCAATACTCACAGGTATTGGTATTAGCAGCTAAAGGAGCTGCGCAGTTTTTACAATTCGCCATAATGAAACGTTTCCCAAGCTATCTTTATTCTTCGCTATTGCGGTGAAGCTAATTCATTCCAGTGCAATAATGCAATAGGATGGGCTTCCTTACGTCAGCCCATCCTATTAAAAATTACCTCGACCTATTTGTCTTAATGAACTGTACCCGGTACTAACTCATCGTAAATACTGTCAAACAGACGTGTTACCAGAAATAACAGATTGGTGGTAAGAGTGCCTACTCCTTGCCCCGCTTTGTTTTTATCCACTGCATCGTCAATCACTAAATCGATATATTCCAGCAATTCGATTTGGGCGTTGTTTTTTACGTCAACTGGAGATTGGGTTTTGGTTTCGTTTTCCAGTGCTTTCATTTTATGCTGTAGCCATTGTGGTGACACCGCATTGGCTGGCAATTCGCCCAGTACCTGCGCGTAGATATAGATAATGTCGAAACAAACATCCATGAAGACATGAGACATTTGTTCGCTTTGCGGTTCTATGACCATCGGAAAGCCTGATAAAAATGTTTGTCCAATAGCAGGATTATTTTGATAAAACTTGCTTAGAAACTCATTTGCTTGTTCTTCTGTGAGGCTTTTTGCGCGTTGAATAGCATTAAAAACGTCCGTTCTCGATAAAATTCTCATTATAATTATTCGCCGTTGTCTATAAGGTTTTTCATAATATAACAAGCAAATTTGAATACCAAGTTTCTATGAGAATAAAGCATTAGGAAAAATTGGCGGTACGAATGCGCTGGTTCGAGTGAACTAACGCGAATGACGCGCCTCTTATTGCCAATACATCCTATGAAATCATCCCCATCACAGTAAAAATTATGCTAGATTTTTTCAACAACACAATGACGTTAGAGGAACAATTATGAACACACATAATGAGTTACAGTCCACGATTGCTGATTTAGTTGTAAAAGGCAAAGGCATACTGGCGGCAGACGAAAGTGCGCCAACGATTGCTAAACGTTTCAAAGCCGTTAATCTTGAATCTACCGAAGAAAATCGCCGCGCTTATCGGTCAATGCTACTGGAGACTCCTAATATTGGTGATTACATCAGCGGGGTTATTTTATTTGAAGAATCTTTGACACACACAACAGATAACGGCATACCGCTACCACAACTTGCTGCACAACAAGGCATCGTAGCGGGAATTAAAGTTGATAAAGGTTTTTTGCCTTTAGCGGGTGCAGCAGGTGATAACATTACACAAGGGCTGGACGGTTTGGCAGAAAGATTATTATTATATAAAGAACAAGGCGCACGTTTTGCCAAATGGCGCGAGGTTTATGCGATTAGCCCAACGAATCCAACTTGTTTGGGCATAGAAGCTAATGCCGAAACATTAGCGCGTTATGCCGCTATCTGCCAATCCGTGGGCATGGTGCCGATTGTTGAGCCAGAAGTATTGCTGGATGGGTCGCACAGCATAGATCGCTGTTATGAAGTGATTGAAGCGGTACAGCACGCGGTATTTCATGCTTTATACCGTCATGGAGTGATTTTTGAAACTATGTTGCTTAAGCCTAGCATGGTGATTCAAGGTAAAGACCATCCAATGAAGGCAACACCTGAAGAAATTGCCGAGAAAACCTTAAAAGAGTTAAGACGTACCGTACCTGCGGCGGTGCCAAGCATTAATTTTCTATCAGGTGGACAAACGCCAGCTGAGGCAACCGCTAATTTGAATGCCATAAATAGCATGGCAGGCAATGCGCCTTGGCTGTTGAGTTTTTCTTATGCGCGAGCTTTACAAGAACCCGTATTACAGAGCTGGGCAGGAAAGGCGGAGAACGTCACGGCGGCTCAAGCTGAACTCTATAAACGCGCTAAACTGAATGGCGCGGCACAATTAGGTCAATATTCAAGTGATATGGAAAACAATTAACGCGATAATAGCCGCGTAGGGTACGCAGTGCGTACCCTACCATGTTATTTTCTCGTTCCCAAGCGCGATATGATAACGAGTGAAGCATGGAACATTGCAACGTATGGAAACTATAAAAACCCACCAATAACCTATAAAATACCCGCCTTTTACTCATAAACCCTAAGGAGTTCTCTATGACCCAACAAGACAGTATTAAACTGGTGGAAAACTATTACGCGGCATTTAATGGCGGCGATATGGACACCTTTTTAAGTTTGCTCACCGATGATGTGATTCATGACATTAACCAAGGCAGACGCGAAATTGGCAAAGAAGCCTTCACGCAGTTTATGGCGTGTATGAACCATAATTATAAAGAACAATTGGTTGATATGGTGATTATGGCAACCGCTGACGGCAAACGCGCGGCGGCTGAATTTGTGGTGTTAGGTGAATATTTAAGAACCGATGAAGGGCTACCCGAAGCACAAGGACAAAAATATAAATTACCTGCGGGGGCGTTTTTTGATATTCGTGATGGTAAAGTGGCGCGTATTACTAATTATTACAATCTGCAAGATTGGATTGCTCAGGTTGGTGGTTAAAGAGTAAAACAATTTAGCCAATAGCTTAAAGCTATTGAACTCCAGCGTGAATGTTAAAATTATCTACTTATATCCCTTGAGGAATGAATCATGAAAAAAAATTATTTTGGTTTGTCAGCATTGCTGTTTCTTTTTACTAGCGTCGTTAATGCACACGGTCCTGTGCGTCAAGATACTGATGAAACCATCACTATCAATGCACCCGCTGATAAAGTTTGGGGTATTATTAAAAATTTCGGTGATATGTCATGGCTACCTCCCGTTAAAAGCACCGACGTTAAAGGTGGCAACGAAAAAGGTGCGACTCGCGTATTGACATTACAAGACGGCGGTACCATTACCGAAGAAATGAAAAAATACGATGATGCTAAAATGTCGTATTCGTACAAAATCACCGACATGAGTACCGCAAAAACCATCACTCATGCAGGCGTTGAAGAAAAAGTACCTGTTGTGCCAGTTGATAATTATTCAGCGACCATTACCGTAGAAGCACAAGGCGCGACTTCTTCTGTACATTGGAAAGCAGGTTATTACCGCGCTTATACTAACAACAATCCACCTGAAGAAATGAACGAAGCGGCGGCTAATGCGGCTATCAAAAACATTTTTACAGCTGGTTTGAACAACCTGAAAGCATTGGCTGAAAAATAAGCCACTCATCAAAGCAACCGCCGAGGTTTTAACAACCTCGGCGGTTTAAGATAACGACCATTCCACTCAAGAGACCCATCCATTATGAAAAAAATCCTTTTACCCTTAGCCGCTACCTTATTGTGCTTCACTGGCTTAGCAAACGCACATGGTCCAGTGCGCCAAGATACCGATGAAACTATCACTATTAATGCCCCCGCAGAAAAAGTTTGGGGTTTAATTAAAGATTTCGGTGATATAGCTACATGGCATTCTGAAGTATTCA
>NQJH01000213.1 GCA_002256685.1 Methylococcaceae bacterium NSP1-2
ATCCACGACAGCAAGATACATATTCAATTTACCTACATGCCCTGGGTCGAAATCAACAGCCTTTAGTTCAACAACAACGTAACAACGCGCTGTTAGGTTTACTGGGTGAGCGTGAACGGAAAGAAATTCAAGAAGATTATGATGATACTGAAAAAAATCTTAACGCTATTTACGAATTTACCAAACACACCGAAGGTTATAGTCAACACTTTATTGATATAAGTGAAATCAATGAACAACTGCAAGCGGCGATTTTTAGAAACCGCGCTCAATCGCTTGCCATCAAACGTATTCAATTAAAAACCGTGCGCCTGCGTAGCGATAGAGACATTGTGTTTCATGATGTTCCCGGCTTTAACTCAGGCATTTTAATGCACGCTGAACAAGCCATTGAACGGCTAAAACATTGCGATGCAATTATTTATGCCAAAGAAATGAAACAGCCGTCTATTACGGGCCCTGAAAAAGAAATGCTGGTGATTGCCGATGCCGAAGATCCCAGTATTCGGGTCGCTGATAAGGTGTTTGTGGTACTGACTCAAGCCGATGCGTTAGACGATCAAATTGATTTTAAAGACACGCTCGCTAAACATCGAAACTATTGGCCGACCGTGCCTGAACGTCGTTTATTACCCGTGTGTGCGCGTTCACATTTAGTTGAATTTGGTATACCGTCCGAAGACACGCTGCGCAGAACTAAAAGTGCCGATGACAAAGGCAAAATGAAAAAATTAGGCATTAATGATGGAATGCAAGGGCTTAAAGAAGCCGTTAACCATTACATCGACCACGAACGCGCCTTAGTGCTGGAAAAACGTTGTGATGCAATGGTCAACAATATCCGTCAAATTGCTGGCGATATATTGACCAAGTTAGAACCTATTTACGGCGCAGTCGTTGAGGGTGATGCACAAGAAGATGATTTAATTGGTAAAGAATTTAATCAATGGTGGGGCAGGGAATGGCAACGTATTAAAAAAGATTTTGATGTCTGGTATGCCGAAGTCATTCAAGGGCGTAAAGAAGCTGACGCGATAGGTTCTGAACATCAAGAACTCGCTGCCTTACGCGCCGCTTATGATGGCAAAATCGAATCATTACTTAGCGAGCTAACCACCGCACAACCTGATGAATTAAAACGTATTTATACCGCAGGCGGCGCAATCTCTATGCCGGATCCGCGTGAAGGCAATTATAAAATTCGTGAAGAATTATTTCGAGAAATTCAGAAAAAATTTGAAACTGAAATGACCGACCAACTTGCGCAAGCCTTGCAAGCATTAATCGATCAAATTGTGCAGAAAACTCAAGCGTTGTTGTGGAATACCGATGATGTCCGCAAAACCCTGTTACATTCCCATGCTGATGAAAGTTTGGAACAAGCGCGGATTCGTCACGGTTTCCAAGTATTATTTTTGCGTTTTAGTCGAGTCGCAGTAGAAGCGTTTATTGCTAAGCCCTTGCAAGCCCGTGAACGTTTACTCAGTGAACGCGCCGCTGAAATTAAAACCTTAGAAGCGTTTTATCAAGGTCATGATAAAGCCAAACAAGAAGGTGGTTTAACGCATTATTTACGGTATGGTTTATGGGAAAAATTCATTAATCCACCTGCTGTATCTACTAGACGAGGCAAAGCCACAAATGCCCAAGAGGCAGTCGCTGCCATCATGCCTGAAGTGGTTAGCATTGCCAAAAAAGCACTAGAAGAGCAACAAGAAAAAGCCCCTGAACCCAATAGCTTTGAAGCGGTAGTGGCAGAAATCAACGGCGATTTAGCGGCTTTAGAAGACTATTTAAAAAACAGCGTATTTTATGCCGCCGGTTTTATTACCTATTGCAACCAAGAATTAGAACGCATTCGTAATCGCTTTAAAGAAATGGAAGATAACGATAGACAATGGATAGGTATTATTCGCACTGCTGTTAAATATGAAAAAAACCCTAATATTCCTTATAGCATCGCCCATTCTAAGCGTGATTTTCGTCTGCGTCGTGAGATTGCATTGGAACTCAAGGAAATTCGAGAAATCTGTTTGAATGTTTATTAATACCTGCCGTCTCGCTCGTTCCCAATCTGGAGATTGGGAACTTGCAACGGGCATTGGGGCAGTGAATGGGTCAATTTCACATCGTCTCGAAGCTGGTGAAAAATAGGTTGATTTATTTAAGGACGGGCTTACACTCATCATTCGTTAAGTGTAGAAAACTTAATACTCACCGCTGTTCGATGCCTGTTGAGGGTGTCTAAATATATATTAGTCTTTCTTAAGGAACACACTATGCCAAAGTCAAAATACCTTGTCCTGCTACTCATCTTTGCTGCTTCTCCTCTTTTTGCAGCGGACGCTTTGCCTAGCGAAGAATCAGTTAAACACTTATTGGCAGTAACAGAATCTCGAAAACTAGCCGACGATATGATGGTGCAAATGGATGAGTCGATGAAAAATGCGATGAAACAACTGCCACAAGGAAAATCTATCACACCAGAACAACAAAAATTGCTCGACAATATGCAGAGTCAAATGAAAGAACTCCTAAAGCAAGAACTTAATTGGGAGAGTCTTGAACCACTTTACGTTCAGATATATCGCGAATCCTTCACACAAGAAGAAGTAAATGGAATGCTGGCTTTTTATGAAACGCCCGTCGGTCAAGCACTGATAAAGAAAATGCCGCTTGTTATGCAAAAATCCATGACAGAAATGCAAAAACGCATGGGTACGCTGATTCCAAAACTTCAAAAAATTCAGCAAGATACACTTAGTCAGTTAAAAGCTAAATCTGCTAAACCCGCTAAATAGCTTAACTTTCCACCTGACTCGCGGTGTTAACGCACCGCTCGCAGGTGAACTTAATTAGAATAAAGTTGGGCTGACGCAAGTAAGTCCAACAAAAACAATGATCAGAAAAATCCAATAATCATTGCCTGAACCAACCCAATTTATTGTGCCAGTGGGAATATTCTGTGCCTATCTATACGTTATTACTTTTCATACCATGACTACAAAATATTTAATATCTCGTCTTTATATTGTCTTCACGGTGTTATTGAGCATCACGTTACTAAGCTGTCGTTCTCACGGCGATTTAAAGTCGGCTGAATTTTTTAAACTGCAAGCACTTTTCCCTACCGATGTTAATCAATCCACTCGTTTTGATGCCAGTATTATTGCCTCACCACTGATCGATGTTTCGCAAGCTAAACCGCTGGTTATTGTACCCGCTTCAAACGGGGTGATTGCGGCTTTGGACAGTGAAACAGGGGCTGTGGTTTGGCAACTTAACGCGCCTGCTCCTAAAGGACAGCGCGTGGAATTGATTGCAACGCCGGTTATGATTGGTAATAAGTTGGTGATGAGTTATCAATGTATCAATGATAAAGGCGTGCGTAGCAGTCATCGTTTAGCGGTGATTGATTTGCTTAAAAAACAATTGGATGACAGTTTTCCCGTCTTAACCTTAGCGGCGGAGAAAACCGAGGCGAATGGGCGCGGTAGCGTAAAATTTGATTCCAGCACGGCTTTTTCTCATGCTGCGTTGCTGCATACCAATGAATCAGGCTCAAATCTAGGTCATGTTTATGTGGCTTTTGGGAGTGCGCAAGATATACAGCCTTTTCATGGCTGGTTATTTGAAATTGATATGGATGGCTGGCAAGCTTCGAAACACAATCCGCAAAAAAACGCAATTGCTAGCGTGCTACTGACCACACCTGAAGCGAAATGTCCGTTAAAAATAACGGTGGGTGGTACGCAAGAAATGGTTTGCGGCGGGGGTATTTGGGCATCATCGGGTTTACTAATGAATTCAACAACCACGGGCTATGAACTGATTGTTCCTACGGGTAATGGACAAATTGATTTAGCTAGAAAGGATTATGCCAATACACTGATGCGTGTCACATCGGGGCTTAATTTTGATCCAGAATGTGATGCGAAGCTGTGCAAAAATTTTAATCCGCTTAATCCGAGCGAAGCGTGTATGGCTTCTTGTAAAAATTTGTTTATGCCGCGTTTGGCAGCGGGTGACAAGGCGTTAAAACCCGCCACTGGCGATTGTGATGATAAAAGCTATTGGGAATGTT
>NQJH01000026.1 GCA_002256685.1 Methylococcaceae bacterium NSP1-2
TATGCGCAAATTACTTCACGCCATTTATGGTATGTTAAAAACGAATAAAACATTTGAAGGCACTCGGTTTTATTCCTTGCCCCTTCAAGATAATTCACAAGCTATCTTGTGATTTTTTGCAATAGTGGGCTTGCGTTTTAAGAGAGTATCTACGGACTTATTCATTATTAGGTGATTTGCGGATTATTTGTTTTATCGGATTGTTGTTGCTGGTGATGTGGGTACACCGTTATTTCAAGCTTAAGTACGCAATACATAGACCTCAATCACTCCTCATGATGGGTTTCGCTATCGCGCTCATCGCGTTTCTCGGTAAAAAAGCGTAAAATTTATCCAGAGATAAAGATATGATGAGCTTTGTCTCTGTTGTTTAAGCTTGTAGTATCAGTATTAAAGAGGAAAGAAAAATGTTTTCAGTAAATTTGTTTCAATGCCTCATGGTCCAGTTTTGTCAGGAACTCTTGACTTAATAAATGAAGACACCGAAGGTTGTTGGGATAAACTCATCAAAGACGAAGCTAATAAGGAAGTTTCTCTTAAGCATAACCTCGAAATTGATGATTTAGATGAGCTTTGTCTAGCAGAAATAAAAATTTTAGATAAAACTTTCGATGAATTTGGAAAAATGGGACGTTTTGAAATAAGTAAGTACACCCACGACTACTGTGCAGAATGGCAAGACCCAAACGGTAGCTCTTTTCCTATTAAACCCGAAGAGATTTTTCGAGCAGTAGGTAAAAATGAATCTGAAATAAGAAAGTTGGTAAGAAAACACACTGAGCAACAACAATTGAATCAATTGAAAACTGCATTAGGGAACGATTTTAATACCAACAGGTCCCGTTGAACATTTGCATTTTATTTGTTCTGACCCTGTTTATCACTACCCTATCAGTGATAAAAAAATTGTACTTCTAGTCAATATTTCTAGTGTTAAGGATGGAACAGATTATGATAAAACCTGCATCTTAAATTTAGGAGATCACCCTTTCATAAAACACGAAAGCTACGTTTATTATAAAAGTGCTGGGGGATTCAGCTCAGATAATATCAGTCAACGTATTGCTCAAGGTGATTATCGTATTCACGACCCTTGTAGTGATAATACTTTTAATCGTATTCTAGATGGCTTTGGTATCAGTGAAGAGGTGTCAGGAAAAATAAGGAAATTCTATGAAACCCATTGCAAATGAGTTTTTACAAATGTGTATAAAATAAAAAAGGCGAAACCTAAGTTTCGCCTTTTTTCGTTTCAGAGAAATTTTATTTCTTCACTTCTTCAAAATCAGCATCAATCACGCCATCATCTTCTGCTGCGTGGCTTGCACCACCTGCATGATGTGCGTGTTCTTCACCGCCTTCTGAGCCGCCTTTTTGTGCATAAACCCGTTCAGCTAACTTGCCTGATAACTCAGTTAAGTCGTTGGTTTTAGCTTCGATAAGTTCTTTATCGTCGGTTTTAACCGCTTCTTTCAGTGCATCAATGGCATGGTGAATACTGGCTGCTTCATCTGCACCGACTTGGTCGCCTAATTCTTTTATTGATTTTTCAGTAGCGTGAATCATGCCGTCGGCGTGGTTACGCGCGTGGACTAATTCAGTTAATTTTTTATCTTCTTCGGCGTGGGCTTCGGCATCTTTAATCATGCGTTCAACTTCATCATCCGATAAACCGCTAGAGGCTTTGATGATGATAGATTGTTTTTTGCCTGTCGCTTTGTCTTTTGCTGACACGTTTAAAATACCATTGGCATCAATGTCAAAAGACACTTCAATTTGTGGTACGCCGCGTGAGGCTGGTGGAATATCCGCTAAGTCAAAACGACCTAAAGATTTATTTGCCGCCGCTTTTTCGCGCTCACCTTGTAAAACGTGAATGGTTACTGCGGTTTGGTTGTCATCTGCTGTTGAGAACACTTGTGCCGCATTAGTCGGAATAGTGGTGTTTTTCTCAATCAGTTTAGTCATGATACCGCCCATCGTTTCGATACCGAGCGATAACGGAATAACGTCTAATAACAATACGTCTTTGACATCACCTGATAACACACCTGCTTGAATCGCCGCGCCTAACGCTACCGCTTCGTCTGGGTTGACATCTTTGCGCGGTTCTTTGCCAAAAATGCTTTTAACCATTTCTTGCACTTTCGGCATACGCGTTTGACCGCCGACCAAAATAACGTCATTAATTTCAGAGGCTGAAACGCCCGCATCTTTTAATGCCATTTCACAAGGAGCTTTGGTACGCATAATTAATTCTTCAACTAACGATTCCAGCTTAGCGCGAGTTAATTTTACGTTTAAATGTTTGGGACCTGACGCATCCGCTGTGATGTACGGTAAGTTCACATCGGTTTGTTGGCTAGATGATAATTCAATCTTCGCTTTTTCAGCGGCTTCTTTCAGACGTTGTAAAGCCAGTGGATCGTTATGCACATCTACGCCGGTGTCTTTTTTAAATTCAGCTGCCAGATATTCGATAATGCGTGAGTCAAAATCTTCACCACCTAAGAAAGTGTCACCGTTAGTCGATAATACTTCAAATTGATGTTCGCCTTCGATTTCAGCAATTTCAATGATAGAAATGTCGAATGTACCACCACCTAAATCATATACTGCGATTTTGGTGTCGCCTTTGGGTTTATCCATACCGAACGCTAACGCAGAGGCAGTCGGTTCGTTAATAATACGTCTAACTTCTAAGCCCGCAATACGACCAGCATCTTTAGTGGCTTGACGTTGTGAATCGTTAAAATACGCAGGGACAGTGATAACCGCTTCAGTGACGGTTTCGCCCAAATAAGCTTCTGCGTCTTTTTTCAGTTTCATTAGAATACGCGCAGAAATTTCTGGCGATGCCATTTTTTTGCCGTGACATTCTACCCACGCATCACCGTTTTCTGCTTCGATGATTTTGTAAGGCACCATCTTGATGTCTTTTTGCACGACATCATCTTTAAAACGACGACCAATCAAACGTTTAATCGCAAATAAAGTATTTTTTGGGTTAGTGACTGCTTGACGCTTTGCCGATTGCCCTACTAATACTTCGTCATCACTACTAAAGGCGATAATAGAAGGCGTAGTACGCGCTCCTTCGCTGTTTTCGATGACTTTTGCTACGCCGTTTTCTAAGACTGCCACGCAGGAGTTAGTCGTTCCTAAGTCTATGCCAATTATTTTAGCCATTATTGTTATTCCTATTTTTAATATGTGAAAGTTGTTGCATAAATGGGGGCTATTTTTTGTTGTTCAAGTGTTAGTCAGCTGCTTTTGCAACAACAACCATCGCAGGGCGCAATAAACGACCATTGAGCGTATAGCCTTTTGAAAACACATTGACCACGGTATTCGGCTCAGCCCCTTCAACGACCTGCATTAACACCGCTTGATGTTGTTCGGCATTAAATGGTAAGCCTATCGGGTCTATCGTAACGATATTGTATCTAGCAAAGACAGACTCGAATTGCTTAATGGTCAGTTCACTGCCTTCTCGAAATTTTTTGACTTCTTCGCTATCGCCTGTTGCCGCTTGTAAGCCCAAAACTAAGCTGTCTAAAACGACTAACAGTTCTTTGGCAAAACCCGTTAAGGCAAATTTATGCGCGTCTTCTAAATCTTTTTGGGTACGGCGTTTAAGATTTTCCATTTCTGCTTGGGTGCGAACTGCTTTATCCCAATTGGCATGAGCGGTTTGTTTCGCTTCTTCTAATTCTTTTTTCAGCTCATCAATGGTGTATTCATGTTCGCCAACTTCCGTATGTGGTTGGTCTTCGGTGATGATTTCTTCAATCGGTGCTTCGGGGTTTTCTTGTTCTGTACTCATGCGGATTCCTTAAAAGTCATTAATTAGATTGAGTTTACTCACAATGGGGGTAACGCTTTCGGATTCAAGGCGGTGTTTGATAATTTTGTTGATTGGCAGGGCATATACCAGTAAGACAATAAAGTCCTGTAAGTCAGAATAAGCCTGTTTGAGCGACAGCGAAAACAGGCGTTTTCGACTTTTACATCGATGGTTTAGGATTCAAAGCTACACCCAATAATTTTGCCGTCACATCGACAAAGGGAATGATTTTTTGATACGCCATGCGGGTTGGACCTATTACGCCTAATACGCCGACTACTTCATCACTGATTGAATAGGAGGAGGTGACTAAACTGCACTGGTCGAAGGCTTGATAACCTGATTCTTTACCGATAAAAATCTGTACGCCTTCGGCTTTCATGCAGTGGTCTAGTAAGTGAATCACGCCTTGTTTTTGGCTAAAGGCTTCAAACAAAGTGCGCAAATGTTCTCTATCGGCTAATTCGGAAAAGCCCATTAAATTAGTTTCACCTGTTAGCACATAATCGTCTTTTTCAGGATTTTGATTGAATGCCAGTTGCGCCATGTTGATGGCATCGAGCATTCCTTGATTCATGCGTTCTCTATCATCTTCGAGTTCTTTCAGTACCGCTTCGCGTACTGCAACTAGACTACGTCCACAATAGATGGAATTGAGATAATTGGCGGCTTGTTGTAATTCAGCCGCACTAAAAACGCGGGTGGTATGAATGATTTTGTTGTGAACTTCCTGTTCATTAGTGACAAAAATCACTAACACACGGGTGTTGGATAAGGGTAGAAACTCGATGTGACGCAAACACACTAATTCTCTGCGCGGCAACGTGACTACGCCTGCCATTTGGGTTAAATCAGCCAGCAAGCGTGAAGCCGCACCAATCACATCCGTGTTATCTTCGGCTGATAAGCCTTGATGCAGTCGGTTTAGGTCTTGTGAGTCTAGGGCTTTAACGGTCAATAAATTATCAACAAATAAGCGATAACCGCTCACCGTGGGTATGCGCCCTGCTGAGGTATGCGGCGAATGAATAAAGCCGCGTTGTTCTAAATCCGCCATGACATTGCGAATAGTTGCAGGGCTTAAATTCAATTCTGAATCTTGTGCCAATACTTTCGAGCCAACGGGCTGACCATCACTGATGTATCGCTCAACCAGTTTTTTTAATAATTGCAGTGATCTGTCACTTAAAATTTTCGTATTACGCACACTAACCTCTAAAAACGCATTGCATACCTTACACTTTAAAACGCGGGTTTATGCTCTAGGGCATCGTAACGCGCAATGCTAGACAGTATTTCTTCACACGCATCTTCGATACCAAACCAACCTTCCACTGTCACCCATTTACCTTCTTCGAGGTCTTTATAATGCTCAAAGAAATGGGCGATTTTAGTTAAGCGGTTTTCAGACACATCCTGATAGGTTTTGATACGGTCATAAGCCGAAGTCAGTTTTCTCACTGGCACGGCTAATACTTTATTATCAACCCCTGCTTCATCAACCATTTTCAAAATACCAATAGGACGACAACGCACGACACAACCGCCTAACACGGGGTCTGGCGTTATGACTAACACATCAACAGGGTCGCCATCACCCGAAAGACTGTGCGGAAGATAACCGTAATTAGTCGGGTATTGCATCGCTGTTCCCATGAAGCGATCCACTGTTAACGCGCCTGTTTCTTTATCCATTTCATATTTAACAGGATTACTGTAAGCGGGTATTTCAATAACAACATTAATATCCATCGGTACGTCTATTCCAGACGAAACTCGTATTTGTGGCATAACAGTCTCTTTAGTGAATGATAAAATCGTGCCATTATAGCAGTTGTTACTAGCTTGACTTCGAGGAATGCCCGCTATGCAAGGATACACTGAAAAAATGCGCACCCAACTGAGCAATCCTGTTCAGTACCAACTACTGTTAAATGATGACAGCATCGACTTAAACCCCTACCTAGGCAAAGCGATTACACTGCGCTTTACGGGTAATATCGCTTGTGTGCATTGCCACAAACCGATTAAAAAAACCTTTAATCAAGGTTATTGTTATCCCTGTTTTCGCAGCCTAGCCCAATGTGATATGTGCATTATGAAGCCTGAAACCTGTCACTATCACTTAGGCACTTGTCGAGAACCAGAATGGGGTGAAACTTTCTGTTTTCAACCTCATATTGTTTATCTTGCTAACTCCAGCGGTATTAAAGTCGGCATTACCCGACAAACCCAAATCCCCACTCGTTGGATAGACCAAGGCGCGGTGCAAGCTTTACCCATTTTTAAAGTCAGTTCGCGGTATTTGGCAGGTTTGATTGAAGTGGTGTTGGCTAAGCACGTCAGCGATAAAACCAGTTGGCAACAAATGCTAAAAAGCCAGCCTCAGCCGATTGATTTAGCCGCCCAACGTGATTCATTACTAGCAGCGTGTGCAACAGAACTGGCGGATATTTGCCAAAAATTTCCACCTGCCGCAATAGAATTATTATCTGATGAGCAAGTGGTTAATATACAGTTTCCGATAAACCACTATCCCGACAAATTAAAGTCATTCAATTTTGATAAAGACCCCGATGTCTCAGGCGTTTTACAAGGCATCAAAGGGCAATATTTGTTGCTGGATACTGGTGTACTGAATATTCGTAAATTTACGGGCTATGAATTGGAATTTATAGAGGCGTAATCATTATTTCACGCAGTAGCGAATTTTTTAATTGCTAGCAACAGTCAGTGAGTTGAATTAAGGGTACAATAACCCCATTTTATTTTGAACAAATGAGATTCATTTTGGCTAAAAAAATTATTCGTATCGCAACACGGCAAAGCCCTTTAGCATTGTGGCAAGCCGAACATGTTGCCGCACGCTTGGAACAAATCTTTCCGCAGGTAAAAACTGAGCTGGTTAAAATGGTGACACGCGGCGACAAAATTCTCGATGCCCCGTTAGCTAAAATTGGTGGCAAGGGCTTGTTCGTGAAAGAATTGGAGCAAGGAATGCTGGAAGGTTCGGCGGATATTGCCGTGCATTCTATGAAAGATGTGCCGGTGGAATTTCCAGAGGGTTTACATTTAGCGGCAATTTTAACGCGCGAAGACCCCAGTGATGCGTTTGTCTCTAATCAATATGCTTCATTTGCTGATTTGCCCGCGAATGCCAGAATAGGGACATCGAGTTTACGCCGTCAATGCCAAATTAAAGAGCGTTATCCGAATGCGGAAATTATTTCTTTGCGTGGCAATGTGAACACCCGTTTAGCTAAGCTGGATGCAGGTGATTATGATGCGATTATTTTGGCTTCCGCAGGCTTAAAAAGATTAGGCATGGCGAATCGCATTACCCAATGTTTGGATACGGCGGTGAGTTTGCCTGCCTGTGGACAAGGGGCTATCGGTATAGAATGCCGTGTTGATGATGTTGAAATCAATGAATTATTGACTGCGTTACACGACAACAACACAGGTTTATGCGTTAGTGCAGAACGTGCCATGAATGCGCGTTTAAATGGTGGTTGCCAAGTGCCTATTGCGGGTTTTGCTGAGTTACAAAATAATCAATTATTTATGCGTGGCTTGGTGGGTAGTCCCGATGGTAGTGTGTTATATCGCAGCGAACGTTCAGGCGCGTTAGATCAGGCGGAAACGCTAGGGCAATTAATTGCGGAAGACTTGTTAGCGCAAGGCGCGGATAAGATTTTGCAAGCGTTGATTGCTGAATGACCGACTTAAACGGAGCGCGAGTTTTAGTCACCAGACCTGCGCATCAGGCTGAAAATCTGTGCCGTTTAATTGAACAGCAAGGTGGAGTAGCGGTACGCTTACCCACACTGGAAATTGTTGAGTGTGATGATTTATTCGCGATACAAAAAAACTTAGCGCACTTGGAGTCGTTTCAGTGGCTTATTTTTGTTAGTGTCAATGCGGTAAATTTTGCACTCAAGGCGAATGATGGCAAAATACCTAGATTCAAAACGCAACCGACTTGTGCCGCAATAGGCAAAGCAACAGCAAACGCTTTAGAAAGGGCAGGGGTGGTGGTCGATTTAACCCCTGAGCCGCCTTATAATAGTGAGGCATTGCTCGCTATGCCAGAGTTGCAGCACGTTCAAGGACAACGGGTTTTAATCGTGCGTGGTGAAGGCGGACGTGAGGAGTTAGCAAATACCTTGCAAAGCAGAGGCGCGGATGTCCATTATTTGAATGTCTATAAAAGAATAATGCCTCGCATGAATAATGCCGAGATTATTTTATTGCTGGAACAAAACCAGCTGGATGTGATTACCGCAACCAGTGGTGAAGTCTTGCAAAACTTATTAATCATGCTGGATGCAACACGTCATCAGCAGTTGTTTAACTTACCGCTAGTCGTTGTTAGTGATAGAATTAAACAGATGGCTACCGAGTTGGGATTTAAACGAATTGCCGTGGCGAGTAGCCCTTCAGATGAAGCAATTCTTGAAACAGTAAACCAGAGTAACAGGGGAATAGCGTGGCCGAATTGAACGAGCAACAAACACAAGACCTAGGCGATAACAAAAAAGCCCACAGGTCACGGAGTGGATTCTGGTTTGGCATTATTATTCTGCTGGTTGTTATTGGCGTAGCAGGTGTTGGTTTTTATTTCGTGCAAGGCTTGCGTGATAAGCAAAAAGATTTGAGTGGCGAAGTTAAAGGTGAGATGTCCAAACAGATGAGCGACTATCAAGCACAGCTCACTGCTATTCAGGCGCAACTCGCTAATGTATCAAAAGAGCTTGCCAGTAAAGATGAACATTTCAATAAAATCCTCGCTGATTTTTCTCAATTACACCAAGAAAAACTCAATACCACTCAGAAGGAATTGACAGCATCGATTCAACAAATACAGCGTCAACTTGGCAAAACGCGCGGCGATTGGTTAATCGCGGATGCTGAATATTTATTAAGCGTCGCTAACGAACGCTTACAGTTAATCGGTGATGTGCATACCACAATTGAAGCGTTGGAAGCGGCTGATCAACGTTTAAGAGAAAGTGGTGACACAGGGGTCATTAAAATCCGCGAAAAAATCGCCGAAGAAATTACGGTAGTTAAAAATATTACAGTCCCTGATATTGTCGGCATGTATGTCGCCATTCAGGCACAACAAGATCACGTCGAGCAATTAACGTTGTTACTGCCTTTTGCAGGTAAAGCACCCACCCCTGATACAAAAAATCAACCTGAAACAGCGAGTGAAGATCACGGTCTACTCGATGCGATAGGTATCAAGTATTCAGAACGGGCGATTGAGACGACATTAAAGCCCGAAGAAGCTAAATTTATTTATGAGCAACTGCGAGTGAAATTAGAAATGGCACAAATCGCACTCGTTCAGCACAATGAAGCCCTTTTCCAATCGGCATTAGCGGATGCAAAAAAATGGATAGCACAGCATTTTATTAAGAATGATGTGAGTCGCAATTTTATTGAGGAGCTGGATAAGTTCAGTGCTATTAAAATTCACGGTCAGTTTCCTGATATTAGTTTGTCTTTAAAAATGATCAAAGATATTAGTAAACTGAGAATAGAAGCCGATAAAGCAACCCTACCCAGCACTGAGCCTGAAACTAAAAAGCCAGTTGAAGAGGTAAAGCCGGTTGACGTTATAAAACCGACCAAAACAGCACCAGCTATTGAAGCTGCGCCTGAAAAAAAGCAATAAGTACATATAATGAAAAAACTACTTTATTTTTTAGCTCCTTTTCTTAGCGTTATCGTCATCGCTTTTTTTGCTTATCAGTGGTTGCAGAGCTTAGATAATCCCGGCTATGTCATTATGGGCATCGGTCATTGGTCTTTAGAAAAGACGCTAGTCGAGTTTATAACCGGTCTGGCGATTAGTTTTTTTATACTTTATCTCTTTTTTAGATTGCTAGGCTGGTTGTTCAGAATACCCGGTCAATTAAAGCGTCGTGGTATCAATATTAAATTTAATCGTTCTCAAGAAGCCTTGATTGCTGGCTTAGTGGATTCAGCGGAAGGTAATTTTGAAAGAGCGGAAAACGTATTAATTAAACACGCTCCTCATAGCGGCGCACCGTTGATTCATTATTTAACCGCTGCAAGAGCTGCGCAATCACGCGGTGCGTTGGATAAAAGAGACCAGTATTTGAAACAAGCGGCGGATCAAGCACCTGATTCCAGCGTGGCAGTTGGGTTAACTCAAGCAGAGCTACATTTGTCTGGTAAGGAATTTGATCAAGCTCTAAGTACGCTAACGCAATTACATTCAATCGATCCTGCTCATGCGGGCGTTTTAAAATTACTGCACCAAACCTACAAGCATTTAGGCGATTGGGAAGGGATACAAAAACTTATTCCGTCACTACATCAAAATAAAGTGTTGATGGAAGCCGAAGTAAAACTGCTGGAAGCTGAAGTTTTTATTGAATTATTAAAGCAAGCCGCTGGTCAAGGTGACGTTGAAAAAATTGAGTTATTGTGGGTAGAAATTCCTAAGTACATAAAAAATATGCACGGTGTTTTGGCGACTTATTTTACCGTTATGCTTGAAGTTGGCGCGGGTGCAAAAATCGAAGATGAATTAACTAAAGCCTTATCAGTAAATTGGGATGAAAACCTGCTCATATTGTTTAGCAATATTCCATCGAACGATGTCGAGAAACAACTTAAAATGGCTGAATTGTGGCTGCCTTTTCATGCAGATAACGCATTACTGTTAATGGTGTTAGGTAAGCTGAGCGTTAAATGCAACGAGTTTGAAAAAGCCAAAGCCTATTTAACTCAAAGTATCACTGCCACACCAACGGTTCAAGCGTATCAATTGCTAGGCGATTTGATGCTTGAACAAGGTGATAAAGACAGTGCCAGTCAATGTTATAAACAGGGTTTAGAGCTACTTCTGGTTGCTGGATAAACTTGTAGATACAAGCCCGCATGGAGTGTAACGAAATGTGGGGCTTACTACGCGCTAGATTATAAAATCACCCCAGTCAGTTAGACTTGGCGACTCCAAAATTATATGGACCTGTTGCTTTAACAAAACGACTAAAACGCTCAGTAATCGACAAATCAGTTCCCTCGGATTTTTCTTCAAACAATTGTAAAAGCTTAATAAACCAATCAATTAACTCAGCATCAAAAATTGGCTGTTGTGAAAATGGTGGAGTCGTGTATTTTATAAAACCATCTCTAACATCAGGATGATTTTCTAATAACATGGCACCTACTGCCTGTTCAGACTCACCTGCAAATGTTTGCAAAAAGCTTCCTACAAAAGTATGT
>NQJH01000027.1 GCA_002256685.1 Methylococcaceae bacterium NSP1-2
TGTCGCACCTGCTTTACCAAGTGAAATCAAGTTGTGTTCTGAATTTGATACTTCACCGATAACAGCATGACAATCAGCCATTACTTTACGCATTTCACCCGAACGCATTCTGATCGTTGCATGTGCGCCATCTTTAGCCACAAGCTGCACCGATGTGCCTGCACTTCTAGCAATTTGCGCGCCTTTACCTGGCTTTAATTCTACACAATGAACTGTTGTACCCATCGGAATATTTCTCAATGGCATACAATTGCCTGGCTTAACAGGCACGGTTTCCGAAGAAATAATCTCTTGCCCAACTACAAGACCCTTAGGCGCGATAATATATCTACGCTCACCGTCTTTGAACAAAATCAGCGCAATATTGGCTGTTCTGTTTGGGTCATATTCCAAGCGCTCAACAACGGCTGGAACATCCGTTTTATTCCGTTTGAAATCAATAATACGGTAGTGTTGCTTATGACCACCACCGACATGACGTGTTGTGATACGCCCCTGATTATTACGACCACCACTTTTGCTCTTTTTAGCGAGCAAAGGAGCATAAGGCTTGCCTTTATGCAATTCATCATTTTTGATGCGTATTACAAACCGTGATCCTGGTGACGTTGGTTTTGACTTTACAATCGCCATGCTTTCTACCGTTTCCTATTGATCTTTCACTTTAACTAAAATTAAGCAGCAGAGAATTCTATGTCGTGACCTGGCTTAAGTTTCACATAAGCCTTTTTCCAATCAGACCGTTGACCTAATGATTTGCCAAACCTTTTCTGTTTGCCTTTAACGTTTAAAACTCGAACCGAGTCAACTTCAACACTAAACATCATTTCTACTGCACTTTTAACTTGTTTTTTGGTCGCTTGTTTTTGCACTTTAAAAACAAATTGTTTATCTTTTTCGGCGGCAACTGTACTTTTCTCAGAAATAATCGGTGCTTCAAGTACACTTGCCAATTGGTATCTGTTTACGCTCATGCTAAACGCTCCTCTAATTGTTTCAGGGCAGTTGGCGTAGCGATAACTTTATCAGCCGCAACCAATAACACTGGACTCAAGTTAGCAGCTTCGACCACTTCGACATAAGGAATATTTCTTGATGCTAAGGCTAGATTTTCGTCCACACTATCAACAATAATCAATATACGTTTAGCATCGATCAGTTTTAATTTTTCGTTCAGTTCTTTGGTTTTTACAGTAGTAGGGATAATATCACTGCTCACTACTAAGCGGTCTTGTCTCAATAATTCAGACAAAATCGAACGAATACCAACACGAAACATTTTTTTGTTTAGCTTCTGCTCGTAGTTTCTAGGTCTCGCTGCGAAGGCAACACCCCCCGTCCGCCAAACTGGGCTACGAGTTGTTCCCGCTCTTGCACGACCTGTACCCTTTTGTCGCCAAGGTTTTGCACCACCACCACTCACATCGGAGCGTGTTTTTTGTGCCTTAGTACCAGCACGCGCCCCCGCCATATAGCGAACAACTAACTGATGAACTAATGTTTCATTAAAAGACTGACCAAAAACAGCTTCATTAACTTCGACTGTTCCAGCAGCATCTTGTGTATTTAAAGCAGGTATTTGCAAACCCATAGCTTAACCTTTATTCCGCATTTTCATGGCAGGAGTAATAACTACATCACCACCCTTAGCTCCAGGCACAGAACCTTTCACTAAAATCAAATTTCTTTCGGTATCAATCGCATGAATGATCAAATTCTGGATGGTGACTTTTTCCGCACCCATATGACCTTCCATTTTTTTACCTTTAAACACACGTCCAGGTGTTTGATTCATACCAATAGAACCCAATACTCTATGTGAACGTGAGTTACCATGAGTAGCGTCTTGCATACTAAAATTGTGACGTTTTATACCACCAGCAAAACCTTTACCAATACTTTTTCCTTGAACATCAACTACTTGACCTACAGAAAAAATATCTAGTGGTAATGGAGAACCGGCAGATAAATCAGTACCTTCGCCATCTTCGAGTCTAAACTCCCAAAGACCACGTCCAGCTGTCACATTAGCCGCTGCATAGTGACCTGCCATTGCTTTATTGACTCTTGAAGATTTTTTATCGCCCGCTGCTACTTGAACAGCACGATAACCATCAACCTCAATACTTTTAACCTGAGTAACTCTATTTGAGTCAATCTGGAGAACAGTAACAGGGACTGACGTTCCATCTTCACAAAAAACTCTGGTCATACCACATTTACGACCAATAAGACCTATTGACATCTGCCAATTCCTCTACTTTTAATTCAACTTTATCTGAACATCAACGCCTGCCGCAAGATCCAGCTTCATCAGCGCATCTACGGTTTTTTCAGTCGGTTCGACAATATCCAGTAATCGTTTATATGTTCTCAATTCATATTGATCTCTCGCATCTTTATTGACGTGCGGAGAAATCAAAATCGTAAAACGTTCTTTTTTAGTAGGCAAGGGAATGGGACCTTTGACTTGCGCCCCCGTTCTTCTTGCTGTTTCTACTATCTCACCAGCCGATTGATCGATCAATTTGTGATCGAATGATTTCAACCGAATTCTGATAGTTTGATTAGCCATATTTATTACTCGATGATTGACGCAACAACACCCGCACCAACTGTACGACCGCCCTCACGAATTGCAAAACGCAAGTTATCTTCCATAGCAATAGAAGAAATTAGCTTAACTTTTACAGAAATATTATCACCAGGCATAACCATTTCTACGCCTTCTGGCAACTCAACTGCACCGGTTACGTCAGTGGTTCTAAAATAGAACTGTGGACGATAACCTTCAAAGAAAGGTGTATGACGACCACCTTCATCTTTTGATAGGATGTAGATTTCTGCATTGAAATAAGCATGTGGCTTAATGGTGTTTTTGTGAGCCAAAACTTGACCACGTTCAACATCATCTCTTTTAGTGCCTCTTAACAACAAACCTACGTTGTCGCCCGCTTCGCCTTGATCCAACAATTTACGGAACATTTCAACGCCAGTAACAGTAGTAGTAACGGTTGGTCTAATACCAACGATTTCAACTTCCTGACCAACTTTTATTATACCACGTTCAATACGACCAGTTACCACTGTACCGCGACCAGAAATTGAGAATACATCCTCAACAGGCATCAAGAATGCACCATCCACAGCTCTTTCAGGCAGAGGAATATAGGTGTCTAATGCTTCAACTAGTTTGATAACAGATGGCTCACCAATTTCGCTTTGATCGCCTTGTAAGGCTAATAAAGCAGAACCTTTGATAATTGGCGTGTCATCACCAGGGAAATCGTACATATCCAACAATTCTCTGAGTTCCATTTCCACCAATTCGATTAACTCTTCATCGTCAACCATATCAGCTTTATTCAAAAATACCACAATATAAGGAACACCAACCTGTCTTGATAACAGGATATGCTCTCTAGTCTGTGGCATAGGACCATCAGCAGCTGAACAAACTAAAATTGCGCCATCCATTTGCGCAGCACCCGTAATCATGTTTTTTACATAGTCAGCATGACCTGGGCAATCAACGTGGGCATAATGACGCACAGTTGATTCATACTCAACATGCGAAGTTGCGATGGTGATACCACGCGCTCTTTCTTCAGGTGCGTTATCGATTTGATCGAATGCTTTAACAATACCACCGTGTAATCTAGCCATTACAGTTGTCAAAGCAGCTGTTAATGTCGTCTTACCGTGGTCAACGTGACCGATTGTACCTACGTTGACATGCGGTTTACTGCGTGAAAATTTTTCTTTGGCCATGAGTTAATACCTTGTGTTATTCAATTTTATGAAGATTTTTTAATGATTGCTTCTGCTATATGTGCAGGTGTTTCATTGTATTTTTCAAACTGCATACTGTATGTAGCTCGCCCCTGCGTTGCTGATCGCAAATCAGTTGCATAACCAAACATTTCCGCCAACGGCACTTCGCAGCTAACTATCTTACCTGATGGTGTATCATCCATTCTGTGAATGATACCACGTCGCCTGTTAATATCACCGACAACATCACCCATATATTCTTCAGGTGTAGAGACTTCGACTTTCATTATCGGTTCAAGCAACACTGGATTTGCTTTTCTTGCACCTTCTCTAAAGCACATAGAACCTGCAATTTTGAAAGCCATTTCGTTCGAATCAACATCATGATACGAACCGTCAAATAAAGACACTTTTACATCCAAAACAGGGTAGCCAGCAAGAACACCACTTTTCAGTTGCTCTTGAACTCCCTTATCCACTGCTGGTATATATTCCTTTGGAACAACGCCGCCAACAATTTCATTAACAAATTCGTAACCAGTCCCCGTTTCCTTTGGTTCAATTCGTAACCAGACGTGACCATATTGTCCACGACCACCTGATTGCTTTATAAACTTACCTTCCTGTTCAACTGACTGACGAACTGTTTCTCTATACGCTACTTGTGGAGCACCCACATTAGCTTCAACATTAAATTCTCTTTTCATGCGATCCACAATAATTTCAAGATGGAGTTCACCCATTCCAGAAATAATTATTTGACCGGATTCCTCATCCGTATGCACACGGAATGAAGGGTCTTCCTGAGCTAGCTTACTCAAAGCAACGCTCATTTTTTCCTGATCTGCTTTAGTTTTAGGCTCTACTGCCACCGAAATAACTGGATCAGGAAACTCCATGCGCTCAAGAACAATAACATCCTTAAAGTCACATAGTGTATCACCTGTGGTGGTGTCTTTAAGACCAATTGCCGCAGCGATGTCACCCGCGCAAACTGTTTTAACCTCTTCCCTGCTATTGGCGTGCATCTGTACGATACGACCGACGCGCTCTCGTTTCATTTTAACAGAATTATAAATGCTATCACCAGAACTGAGTATGCCAGAATACACTCTGAAGAAAGTCAATGTGCCAAAAGGATCAGAAACTATCTTAAACGCTAATGCCGAAAAAGGTTCGTTGTCATCCGCATGTCGATACGACTCTGTCTCGCCATCTTCAAGTACACCTGAGATAGCCTTAACATCAGTCGGTGCTGGCATATATTCAACAACAGCATCTAGCATTGCTTGAACGCCTTTGTTTTTAAAGGCTGAACCACAAAAAGCGGGGACTATTCGATTCGCTATTGTTTGAATACGAATACCGCATCTTATTTCTTCATTCGTCAAAACACCTTCTTCAAGATATTTTTCGGTAAATTCTTCACTCGCTTCAGCTGCCGCCTCAACAATATATTCCCGCCATTTTTCACAGAGTGCCTGCATAGTGACTGGAATTTCCTTTTCCTGAAAAGTCATACCCATATTGGCTTCATCCCAATAGATAGCTTTCATTTTAATGAGATCAACAACCCCTTCAAAACTATCTTCAGCACCAATAGGTAACTGCATGGGTATAGCATTGCCGCCTAAACGCGTCTTAATCTGCTCAATGACTCTTAGAAAGTCAGCACCAGAGCGATCCATTTTATTAACAAAGACCAATCTAGGCACATGATACTTATCGGCTTGTCGCCACACCGTTTCCGATTGTGGCTCAACCCCACCTACCGCACAAAAAACAGCGCAGGCTCCATCTAGCACACGCAATGAACGCTCAACTTCGATGGTAAAATCAACATGCCCAGGCGTATCAATAATATTAATACGATGTTGTGGAAATTGCTTCTCCATGCCACTCCAAAAACAAGTGGTCGCTGCGGAGGTTATGGTAATACCTCGTTCTTGCTCCTGCTCCATCCAATCCATGATGGCTGCACCGTCATGTACCTCACCTATTTTGTGAGATACGCCTGTATAGTAAAGTACGCGCTCTGTTGTTGTGGTTTTACCCGCATCAATGTGAGCCATAATACCTATATTACGATAATACTCTATTGGAGTTTTACGCACTGCTACTTAACAGACTTGTGTACTAATTACCAACGGTAATGAGAGAAGGCTTTATTAGCTTCTGCCATTCTATGGGTATCTTCACGCTTTTTAGCTGCTGAGCCTCTGCTTTCAAAAGCATCCATCAACTCACCCGCCAATTTGGCAGACATATTTCTTTCATTTCTTTTGCGTGACGCATCAATCAACCAACGCATTGCTAATGCCATGCGACGTGAAGGACGTACTTCAACAGGAACCTGATAGGTTGCACCACCTACGCGACGAGATTTAACTTCGACTCTAGGCTGAACATTTTCTAGTGCTTTAGACAACACTTCCAATGGTTCACTGTGTCCTTTGCCTTCGATTACATCCAAAGCACCATAAACGATGCCTTCAGCAATTGATTTTTTGCCACTTTCCATAATCATATTCATAAATTTAGTCAGCATCACGCTGCCAAATCTTGGATCTGGAATAATCTCTCTTTTTGTAGCGACTCTTCTTCTAGACATTTCTCATCAACCTACTATTTGCCTTTAGGGCGTTTTGTTCCATATTTAGAACGACCACATTTTCTATTGGTCACTCCTGAAGCATCCAAACTACCACGCACAACGTGATATCGCACACCCGGCAAATCCTTTACACGACCGCCTCTTATTAGAACTACAGAATGCTCTTGAAGATTATGACCCTCGCCACCAATATAGCTACTAACTTCAGCACCATTCGTTAACCGGACTCTAGCAACTTTACGCATAGCCGAGTTTGGTTTTTTAGGCGTTGTTGTATAAACGCGTGTACAAACGCCTCTACGCTGAGGACATGCCTCCAATGCTGGAACATTGCTTTTTTCAATTTTTTTAGCACGCGGCTTACGAACCAATTGGTTGATCGTGGCCATATTTTATCTACTCCAGTTTACAAATTAATTGTCAGATAACTACCGAACCGTAACACAGATACATACGCCATTACAGTGTTTCAATCCAACTCAAAGCCCTATAGCTTATGTGAGCTGAACATATTACTGGTTAATCTGCATTAGGTCAAGCTCATTTTTTTAATAGACTATTTTTAGCCTCTTTTAACCATTCAACGCTAACTTAAGTGCTTCTTCTACGTCGCCTGCATCAACGACAGCAACACTTTCATTTTCAACCGTTAGCTGTTGAGAAAACCTATTTTTTCTATGCTCATGATAAGCTAATCCCGTTCCTGCTGGAATTAACCGACCTACGATAACATTCTCTTTTAAACCTTGTAGGCTATCACTTAAGCCGCGTACTGCTGCGTCTGTTAATACGCGAGTAGTCTCTTGGAAAGATGCCGCCGAGATAAAAGATTCGGTCGCTAATGAAGCTTTGGTAATACCTAACAGAATAGATTCGTAACTAGCAGGAATTTTCCCTTCAGCTTCCATTCTGTCATTTTCTACTCGCATTGCAGCGCGTTCTACTTGATCCCCTTTCAAGAAACTGGTGTCTCCCGATGCAGTGATTTCTACTTTTCTGAGCATTTGCCGAATAATCGCCTCGATATGTTTATCGTTGATTTTTACGCCTTGCAGACGGTAAACATCTTGGATTTCTTTAACTAGGTAGTTAGCCAGCTCTTCTATACCGCGCAATCGAAGAATATCATGCGGAGTCAATTCACCTTCGGCTATCGTTTCACCTTTTTCGACATATTCACCTTCAAATACGGTGATATGCCTCCACTTAGGTATTAAGGTTTCCACCTGCTCTCCCGCCGCATCCGTGATAATAACACGTTGTTTACCTTTAGTTTCCTTACCAAAAGACACCGTACCACTGGTTTCTGCCAGTATCGCGGGGTCTTTAGTTTTTCTAGCTTCAAATAAATCAGCTACACGCGGTAAACCACCGGTAATATCTCTGGTTTTACTGGATTCTTGCGGAATTCTAGCCAGTACGTCACCGACTCTTACTTCGCCGCCATTCTTAATGCCCGCAATTGCGCCAGCGGGTAAGAAGTATTGGGCAGGTATTTCCGTACCCGGCAAATAGATATTGTTGCCTTCACTATCAGCCAATCTTACCATAGGGCGTAGTTCTTTCCCTGCGCTACCGCGCTGTTTAGGATCCGTCACTACCAGTGAGCTTAAACCGGTCACTTCATCCGATTGCGTTTGTACGGTGACACCATCAACGAAGTGAATCAATTCTACCACACCATCCACTTCCGTAATGACAGGATGGGTATGTGGATCCCAAGTAACGATAATATCACCTGCATTGATTCTACTACCTTCCTGCACCGACAGTACCGCACCGTAAGGAATTTTATAGCGTTCTCTTTCACGACCATAATCATCCACGACACCGACTTCGCCCGACCGAGAGACGGCAACTAAGTTACCTTCACGATTAATAACCGATTTTAAATTGTTTAAGCGTACCGTACCTGCCGATTTAACTTGGACGTTACTGATTGCTGCTGAACGCGATGCTGCACCACCAATATGGAAAGTACGCATAGTCAACTGTGTACCCGGTTCACCGATAGATTGAGCCGCAATTACGCCGACTGCTTCACCAATATTAACCAAATGTCCGCGACCTAAGTCGCGACCATAGCACGAGGCACACACACCATGTCTGTTTTCACAGGTAATAATTGATCTAACAATGACTTGATCAATACTGTACTCTTCTAGTACGCTCACCCAATGTTCGTCTAATAAAGTGCCACTAGGTACGATGATTTTCTCACCTGCACCATCCATGACATCACGAACCGACACACGCCCTAGTACTCGCTCTGAAAGTGGTTCTACTACGTCTCCACCCTCAATAATAGGTGTCATAATAAGACCGTTATTAGTACCGCAATCCTGACCGATGATCACGAGGTCTTGTGCAACATCGACTAAGCGACGTGTCAAGTAACCTGAGTTCGCAGTTTTCAATGCAGTATCGGCAAGACCTTTACGCGCACCGTGTGTTGAAATAAAGTATTGTAATACGTCCAAACCTTCTCTAAAGTTCGCAGTAATTGGTGTCTCAATAATCGAACCGTCTGGTTTTGCCATCAAGCCACGCATACCTGCTAACTGCCGAATCTGCGCTGCTGAACCCCGCGCTCCAGACTCTGCCATCATGAAGATAGAGTTAAAAGATTTTTGTTTAACAATATTGCCTTCAGCATTTACTACCGATTCTTCACCGAGACCTTCCATCATCACTTTAGCCACTTGATCGTTGGCATGTGACCAAATATCGACGACTTTATTGTAACGTTCGCCGTCGGTCACTAAACCAGACGAATATTGACGTTGGATTTCACTGACTTCATTATCGGCTGATTTAATGATGTCTACTTTTTTGGCAGGAATCTCCATATCTTCGATACCGAAAGATACGCCCGAAATAGTAGCGTAGCGGAATCCTAGATACATCAATTGATCGGCAAGGATCACGGTATCTTTATTGCCTAAAAAGCGATAACTGTAATTAACCAAACGCGATATATTCTTTTTAGTCATATCGCAGTTGACCAACTCAAACGGCATACGGTCTGGCAATATTTCCCAAATTAAACCACGACCTACAGTGGTATGAACGCGGTGGGTTTTATTTTCCAACTCGCCTTGTTCATTAGCGACTTTTTCAGTAATACGCAATTGAATTTTGGACTGTAGCTCTACGGTTTTAGTGAGTAAAGCTTTATGTATTTCCGCAACACTACCAAAAATAGTGCCATCACCTCTGGCATTAATTTTTTCGCGGCTGATGTAATACAGACCCAATACCACGTCTTGTGATGGATTAATAACAGGTTCACCGTTTGCTGGTGATAAAATGTTATTGGTTGCCATCATCAAAGTACGCGCTTCCAACTGTGCTTCTATTGACAGTGGAATATGTACCGCCATTTGGTCACCGTCAAAGTCAGCGTTAAATGCGCTACAAACTAACGGGTGCAATTGAATCGCTTTACCTTCGATTAAGGTCGGTTCAAAGGCTTGAATACCTAATCTGTGCAAAGTTGGCGCACGGTTTAACAGAATTGGATGTTCACGAATGACTTCTTCAAGTATATCCCATACTTCCGTTCGACCATTTTTTTAGCGGCTTTAATCGTTGTTGCTAAGCCACGCAGCTGTAATTTGCTGAAAATAAACGGCTTAAAGAGTTCCAGAGCCATTTTTTTCGGTAAACCGCATTGGTGTAATCGTAAGGTAGGTCCTACCACGATGACCGAACGTCCTGAATAATCGACACGTTTACCCAACAAGTTTTGACGAAAACGTCCTTGCTTACCTTTAATCATATCCGCTAAAGATTTTAGCGGTCTGCGGTTCGTGCCAGTAATAGCACGCCCACGTCTACCATTATCAAGCAGCGCGTCTACTGATTCTTGCAACATGCGTTTTTCGTTACGCACGATGATGTCAGGTGCACTCAGGTCTAACAGTCTGTTCAAGCGGTTGTTTCGGTTAATAACCCGACGATACAAATCATTTAAATCTGAAGTTGCAAAACGACCACCATCCAAAGGCACTAACGGACGCAATTCGGGTGGTAAAACAGGCAATACTTTTAAAATCATCCATTCGGGACGATTTTTTGAACTCAATAACGCATCCATCACTTTGAGACGTTTTGAGTATTTTTTAATTTTGGTTTCTGAACTGGTTGCATTAATTTCTTCGCGCAAAATATCGACTTGCTCTTTTAAATTAATGTCTTTCAACAAGTCATAAATAGCTTCAGCACCCATTTTGGCAACAAAATCATCACCATGTTCTTCAACAACATCAAGGTATTCGTCATCTGTCAGTAATTGACCTTTAGTTAAAGGGGTCATACCGGGGTCTAAAATAACAAAAGATTCAAAATACAAAACGCGCTCAATTTCACGCAATGTCATGTCCAATAACAATGCAATTCTGGACGGCAGCGATTTTAAAAACCAGATGTGTGCGACAGGACTTGCTAAATCGATATGCCCCATTCTTTCGCGGCGTACTTTTGACAAAGTAACTTCTACGCCACATTTCTCGCAGATAACACCACGGTGCTTTAGTCTTTTATATTTTCCACACAGACATTCATAATCACTGATAGGTCCAAATATTTTGGCGCAGAACAGACCATCACGCTCAGGTTTAAAAGTACGATAGTTGATGGTTTCTGGTTTTTTCACTTCGCCATAAGACCATGATCGGATCATATCAGGTGAGGCTAGACCTATACTTATGCCGTCAAAGTCATCAGCGCGACCTTGACGTTTTAGGAAGTTCATTAAATCTTTCAAGAGCTTGTCCTCTTTAAATGGTTTCTGATGTGGTTCAGAACAGACTATTAGTTAAGTAATGATTCAAGATAAACCTTGAATTGCGACATCTCTATGTAGCAGAACAGCGTTTTCTAAGCTTACGCTGCTTCAATCCAACAGTATTTTGTTTGTTATTTATTCGCGTCAGCCTTCTTAACCGTAGCAGCGGGTTTTACTGCATCGATAGTTTGTTACTAAGACTAGCATGACGCTAGCGGTATGAAAGCAAAGCATTCCATACCGCTAAATATGACTATTCCCTTTCCAACTCTATATTGACTGCCAATGAGCGAATTTCTTTCAGCAATACATTGAATGATTCGGGCATACCCGCTTCCATTTTATGATTACCATCCACTATGTTTTTGTACATGCGAGTTCTGCCTGTGACATCGTCCGATTTTACCGTCAACATTTCTTGCAAAGTATAAGCCGCACCATAAGCTTCTAACGCCCAGACTTCCATTTCTCCGAAACGCTGTCCACCAAATTGCGCTTTACCACCTAACGGTTGTTGTGTAACTAAACTGTAAGGACCAGTAGAACGGGCGTGCATTTTGTCATCCACTAAATGGTTTAGTTTCAACATATACATATAGCCAACTGTGACTTCACGCTCAAATGGTTCGCCGGTTAAGCCGTCAAACAACTGGACTTGTCCATGTTCTGGTAAATCTGCCAATCGTAACATCGTGCGAATTTCGTCTTCACTGGCACCATCAAAAACAGGTGATGCCATTGGCACCCCCGCCACTAAGTTAGCCGCCATTTCTAAGATTTCTTTATCAGTAAAAGAGTCCAAGTCTTCTTTGCGACCACTACCGTTATAAATCTTATCCAGATATTCTCTGATAGCAGTGACCTTCGCTTTTTCTTGATCATACTGAGCTTCCAGCATTTTACCAATCTTGATGCCTAAGCCTTTGGCTGCCCAACCTAAATGGGTTTCCAGTACCTGCCCTACGTTCATCCGCGAAGGCACACCTAATGGATTCAATACGATGTCTACAGGATTACCATCAGCAGTAAAAGGCATATCTTCAATCGGTCTAATCATCGAGATAACACCTTTGTTACCATGACGACCCGCCATTTTATCACCTGGTTGAATGCGTCTTTTCACAGCTAAATAAACCTTAACCATTTTCAACACACCCGGTGCTAAATCATCGCCCATGGTAATTTTTTTGCGTTTAACTTCAAATTTCTCATCAAAATCTTTACGTTGTTGCTCAATTTGCACAGCAACCGTTTCGAGTTGAACATTAAGCTCTTCCTCTTTCATTTTGATTTTCAGCCAATCAGAATGCTTGATGCTATTTAAATAATCTTGGCTTATTTCAGTACCTGCTTTTAGCTGACCTGCGCCTGCTTGAGCGATTTTACCAAGTAGCATTCTGGCAACCCGCGCAAAAATATCTTCTTCAAGAATTTTTAACTGATCGTCTAAATCTTTACGGTAACGCTTGATGGCTTCTTGTTCAATGTCTAACGCACGTTTGTCTTTTTTAACACCGTCACGCGTAAATACTTGGACATCAATAACTGTACCTTCAATACTACCCGGCACGCGCAATGATGTATCTTTTACATCAGCCGCTTTTTCACCAAAAATAGCGCGTAACAGTTTTTCTTCTGGAGTCAGTTGCGTTTCGCCTTTAGGCGTTACTTTACCAACTAGAATATCGCCACCTTTAACTTCAGCACCAACATAAACAATACCTGACTCATCCAATTTGGATAAGGCTTCTTCGCTGACATTAGGAATATCAGCAGTAATTTCTTCTGGGCTGTGTTTAGTATCACGCGCCACACAGGTTTTTTCTTCGATATGAATCGTGGTAAAACGATCTTCTTTCACTACGCGCTCAGAGACTAAAATCGAGTCTTCGAAGTTGTAGCCATTCCACGGCATGAACGCCACTAGCATATTCTGCCCTAGTGCCAATTCACCCATATCGGTTGAAGGACCGTCCGCCATAATATCGCCAGCACGCACAATATCGCCTGGTTTAACTAATGGCTTTTGATTAATACAAGTATTTTGGTTAGAACGTGTATATTTAATTAAGTTATAAATATCAACGCCTGATGTCCCTGTCTCAGTTTCCGTATCATTGACACGTACCACAATACGCGCCGCATCAACGGCTTCAATTTTACCGCCACGCGTCGCAACTACCGTTACGCCAGAGTCTTTTGCTACCGTTCTTTCCATGCCTGTACCGACTAATGGCTTTTCAGCTCTTAGTGTTGGTACCGCTTGACGCTGCATGTTAGAACCCATTAACGCGCGGTTCGCGTCATCATGTTCTAGGAACGGAATAATAGACGCAGCCACCGAAACGATTTGCTTAGATGATACGTCCATATACTGCACAGTATCTGACATTGCCAACGCAAATTCATCTTTATGGCGACAAGACACTAAACCATCTACAAGTTTACCCTCTGTATTAACAGGTACACTGGCCTGCGCAATAACAAATTCACCTTCTTCAATAGCAGATAAATAATCCACTTGATCGGTTACTTTGCCATCAACGACTTTACGATACGGCGTTTCTAAGAAACCGTAATTGTTAGTACGCGCATAAACCGACAGCGAGTTAATCAAACCAATGTTTGGTCCTTCAGGCGTTTCAATCGGACACACACGACCGTAATGGGTTGCGTGTACGTCTCGCACTTCAAAGCCTGCGCGTTCTCTGGCTAAACCACCGGGTCCTAAAGCAGATACACGGCGTTTATGAGTCACTTGGGATAATGGATTATTTTGATCCATAAACTGTGACAATTGGCTAGAACCAAAGAATTCTTTAACTGCCGCCGAAACTGGCTTGGCATTAATGATTTCTTGTGGCACTAAACCTTCTGAATCAGCCAAGGTTAAACGTTCTTTAACCGCTCTTTCGACTCTCACTAAGCCAACACGGAATTGGTTTTCAATCATTTCACCGACTGAACGTACCCGTCTATTACCTAAATGATCAATGTCATCAACTACGCCATTACCATTACGAATTTTTATCAGTTCTTTAAGAACATCAATAATATCTTCTTTAGTTAGCGTACCTGTGCCGACAATTTCCTCTCTACCTAAACGACGGTTAAATTTCATCCGTCCAACAGTAGATAAGTCGTATCTTTCATCAGTAAAGAATAGGTTTTGGAATAAATTTTCCGCAGATTCTTTAGTAGGAGGTTCGCCAGGACGCATCATGCGATAGATTTCAACTAACGCCTCTAGTGCGTTGGTCGTATTGTCTATGCGCATTGCATTGGAAATGTAAGGACCATTATCCAAGTCGTTGACAAACAGGGTACTCAGTTCGGTAATGTCGCTGTCGATACAACGATCAATTAACACCTCAGTCAGCTCATCGTTGACGTTAGCGATTAATTCGCCAGTGCTTTGGTCAATCAGGTTATGACCAAGGATTTTACCGACTAAGTAAGATCTGGGAACTTCCACTTGGGTTAAACCCACTTTGTTCATCTCACGGATATGCTTAGAGGTAATCCGTCGTCCTTCTTCAACCAGAACTTGATCATTATTTTTAATATCAAATGCTGCGATTTCGCCACGCATTCTTTCTGGAATGATGTGGAACAAACACTTATCAGCACTTAAGGTGAATTTATTGGTCTCGAAGAATATCTTTATCATATCTTCGTTATCGTAGCCCAAGCCTCTTAAAAGAATAGTGGCGGGGATTTTTCTACGACGATCGATACGCACATAAACGCAGTCTTTGTGATCAAATTCAAAATCTAACCAAGAACCACGATAAGGAATGACACGCGCATTAAACAGCAGTTTACCTGATGAGTGGGTTTTGCCTTTATCATGGTCAAAAAACACACCCGGTGAACGGTGTAATTGCGACACAATAACGCGTTCAGTGCCATTGATAACAAACGTGCCGTTATCGGTCATTAAGGGCAGTTCACCCATATAGACTTCTTGCTCACGAATGTCTTTAACGACTTTGGCATGAACAGCCGCTTCTTTATCGTAGATAACCAGTCGCACCAACACGCGCAAAGGCGCGGCATAAGTCGCTCCTCGCTGTTGACACTCTCTGACATCAAATAAAGGTTCGCCTAATCTATACCTGACATATTCCAATACGGCATAGCCTGAATGGCTTTCAATCGGAAATACGCTAGAAAATGCCGCATGTAAGCCAGTATCGGTGCGCTTTTCTGGCGTAACACCGGATTGTAAAAAACTGGCATAAGAGTCTATTTGCGTTGCTAAAAGATACGGGACATCAAGCACCTCAGTGCTTTTCCCAAAGTTGTTTCGTATACGCTTTTTTTCGGTAAAAGAGTAGGACATATCGCTTCCAAACCTTTTCATCATGAATTGTTTCTACTGTGCGGCGTGCAACAGGGGGGTAACTGCTGGAGACATAAACATTGAGTATTTATGTCAAACAGTAAAAGGCCGGTGACACAAGTCACCAGCCCTACTTACCAAGGCATAAGCCTTAGAGTGTGTCAACGATATTATTTAACGTCGACAGTCGCGCCTGCTTCTAACAGTTGCTTTTTAATATCTTCTGCTTCTGCTTTAGGAATACCTTCTTTCAGAACAGTTGGCGCGCCTTCAACAGCGTCTTTCGCTTCTTTCAAGCCTAAGCCTGTGATACCGCGAACTGTTTTAATAACAGCTACTTTATTTTCGCCAAAGCCAGTCAGAATAACATCAAATTCTGTTTGTTCTTCAACTGCAGCAGCAGCAGCGGCAGGTGCAGCTGCAACAGCAGCAGCGGCAGATACGCCGAATTTTTCTTCCATCGCTGAAATTAAATCAACGATTTCCATAACGGTCATATTGGAGACTGCTTCCAAAATGTCTTCTTTTGATATTGCCATTGTGAGTTTCTCTAAAATAATAGTTGTAAACCGCCAATATGGCGGGATAACAGGTTTAACGAAATTATGCAGCTTCTTGCTCTTGCATCTGATCGCGAAGTGCAGCCAACGTGCGTGCTAACTTCTCTACAGGTGCTTTCATAACCGACATTAACAGGCTGATACCTTGATCGCGCGTTGGCAAACTTGCCAAACGAGCTAATTCAGAAGCACCATAGGATTGTCCACCAATAGCAACAACCTTAGTAATTAATTTATCATGGGTTTTGGCGAAATTATTGATTAAACGCGCAGCACTACCGGGATCTTCCATTGAAAATGCAATTAACAGAGGACCAACTAGAGCATCCTGTATACATTCAAATTCAGTACCCGCAACCGCTCGTTTTGCCAGCGTATTTTTTACCACCCGCAAATAAACGCCTGTTTCTCTCGCTGTTTTACGCAGTTCGGTTAATTCCGTCACTGTTAAACCACGATATTCTGCCGCAACAGCAGAATGCGCTTTAGCGGCATATTGAGCAACTTCTTCCACGACAGCTTTTTTGCCATCTAAATTAAGTGCCACAGCTTACCTCCGGTAATATTCTGGGGTTTCCAGATAAATAAAACGCATCCTCTTGGGATGCTTCCTTACGGTTTCTTTCCCCATTATATGAGTCCAGCCCGTCTACGCAGGAAAATTAAGTTTTTCAACGCCTGCGGTCTTTGACGGTTACCGCACAACGGTAACCCAAAGTTTTTGTAATGCTTAGCCGTTAAGACTACTTGGATCTAACCACAAACCAGGTCCCATCGTTGAAGATAACGTAATCTTCTTGATATAGATACCTTTAGCAGCAGTTGGTTTCATTCTTCTTAAATCTGCCAGCAAAGCTTCTAAGTTACCTTGAAGTGCTTCAGCATCGAATGCCACTTTGCCTAATGTGCAGTGAATAATACCAGACTTATCAGTACGGTAGCGTACTTGACCCGATTTGGCATTTTTAACAGCGGTAGCAACATCAGCAGTCACTGTGCCAACCTTAGGATTAGGCATTAAGCCTCTAGGACCTAAAATTTGACCCAATTGACCGACAACGCGCATTGCATCAGGAGAAGCAATAACTACATCAAAATTCATTTCGCCTTTTTTGACTAAGTCGCCTAAGTCATCCATACCGACAATATCAGCACCCGCTGCTCTTGCAGCATCTGCATTAGCACCTTGGGTAAATACAGCGACACGAACAGTTTTACCTGTACCGTTTGGCAGCACAGTAGCACCACGAACATTTTGATCTGATTTGCGTGGATCTACACCTAAATTAACGCTCACATCAATGGCTTCGGCAAATTTAGCTGTACCTAACTCTTTCAATAAAGCAACTGCTTCAGTAATTGAATATTGTTTGGTTTTATCAACTTTTGCTTTGATGATTTTCGCTTTTTTTGTTAACTTAGCCATTATAATCCCTCCACATTCAGACCCATGCTACGCGCACTGCCTGCAATTGTTTTTACTGCCGCTTCAAGATTTGCGGCGTTCAAATCTTTTCGGATTGCTACTACCGCTTTTTAACCCCAGTGCTTTTTTCAAAAGAATCGAAGCAGGGGGCGTTTTGGTAATAAAAGTAAAGCTACGATCACTGTAAACAGTGATAACGACAGGTAAAGGCAAGCCTTTTTCTACATCCTGTGTCTTCGCATTAAAGGCTTTACAAAATTCCATAATGTTGACACCGCGCTGACCTAAGGCAGGACCAACAGGTGGACTTGGATTTGCTTCACCCGCTTTTACTTGTAATTTAATATATGCGGTTATTTTTTTTGCCATTTCTTACTCCAAATACGGGTGCAAACGCGCTTTACGCTCCCCTAGACACAAAAAATCCCTACCTTATACAGATAGAGATTTAATAAATACTAACTAGAAATAATAGTTAGCTTTTTTCAACCTGACTAAAACCTAATTCAACAGAAGTTGACCGACCAAAAATAAGCACTGATATTTTTAGCTTATTTTTGTCATAATTAACTTCTTCAACAACACCATTAAAATCCTTAAATGGTCCGTCAATCACTCTAATAACCTCACCCGCCTCAAATAAAGTTTTTGGACGCGGCTTATTGATGCCTTCCTCTACTCTATCAAGTATAGACATTGCTTCTTTTTCAGAAATAGGGGCGGGGCGATCTGAAGTACCGCCTATAAAACCTAATACTCTCGGTACATCCTTAACCAAGTGCCAAGTTTCATCGGTTAACTCCATCTGAACCAATACATAGCCTGGGAAAAATTTTCTTTCACTTTTCCGTTGTTGACCCATGCGCATCTCAACAACTTCCTCGGTAGGCACTAAGATTTTACCGAAGTACTGCTCCAGACCCTCGCGCTTAATTCTATCTTCCAAAGCCTGCTTGACTTTATTTTCAAAATTCGAATAGGCGTGTACAACATACCAGCGCAAAGCCATATTCTAGCCGCCCTGACCTGTTAGAAACCGCACTCCCCAAAAGAGAAACATATCTAGCAACCAAAGAATAAGAGCTACAATAGTTACCATGGCAAATACTAACAAGGTAGTACGCACGGTTTCTTCTCGAGTAGGCCAAACAACTTTTCTAACTTCTTGCTTAGATTCTAAAACAAAAAGCCAAACATCTTTACCTATATTGGTAGTCAGCATCAAACCTGTCACTGCCAGCACAATAGCCAACAGACCAAGAACCCGATATAAAAGAGGAACAGCTTCTGAGAAGTAATAGAATGCAGCCACACCAGCAACTACAAAGACAACGGAAAAGACTTGCTTGACGACATCAAAAACAGCTGTCGGTGCTTCTGCTTGAGTTTTCATTATGTTATTTATTATGAAAATAGATGGTATTTATTACTTTAACCTGAATGGCAGGCCAGGAGGGTCTCGAACCCCCAACCCGCGGTTTTGGAGACCGCTATTCTACCAATTGAACTACTGACCTATTCAGAAAAATGGAACTCGCTATATTACACTAACCAAAGTTATTATTCAATCGCCCATTTAACAATGCCGATACAAAATCACATCATGCCTTAAATGGAGCTCATAACCGGATTTGAACCGGTGACCTCTTCCTTACCAAGGAAGTGCTCTACCTACTGAGCTATATGAGCTTAATCGATAGACTATGGAGCGGGTGATGGGAATCGAACCCACGTGATCAGCTTGGAAGGCTGGAGTTCTACCATTGAACTACACCCGCAGACTCAATTAACTCAAGATGGTGGAGGGGGGAGGATTCGAACCTCCGAAGGCAGAGCCGGCAGATTTACAGTCTGATCCCTTTGGCCGCTCGGGAACCCCTCCAATATTTGGATAAGCTGCGCATTCTATGGCATTAAACACACTTCGTCAACTTATTATTTTAGAAAGCTAAGATTAAGCAAATAAAAAAGTTTGTAATACTTTGATTTAATTGGTCTTTATAGCCTGCGCCCATAAAAAATATTTGCAAGAACCTTGAACTGAATCCTCATAAATCTTGATAATATTATTTAGCTTCTTCGCATTAGTTAAATCATTGGCGATTTCGGCACCAACAATATTCGACTAAAAAAACTAGCACTGATAAAAAACTAAGATTTTTTATTACATAAAGCTGTTCGTATTAAAAAATACTGATATGTTGTCGTGAATGTTAGAATCATCAAACACACGCTTATACCTTAAAAAAATCTATGCCATTAAAGTCTACAGTTTGTTTAAAGTGCATTTGTAAAGGACTTAAAATCAACTCACTTTACAAATCATTAGTTCATAGCAGAGAGCCTGTATGAAAAAAATTTTATTAATAATAAGCAGTGTTTTTTTATTATTTCCAGCTGCTATTTATTTTGGTAATCTCGCTGATATTCCCGAGGCAAGAGAAATTATTGTTTATCTTCGCGATCTAGTCGGGATGTCCGCGACGAAAGAGCCTATTAGCCCAGCTAGCGTAGATGTCGAAGAAATCCCCACCGCTTACACTCACATTGAACTTGTGGAGTCTTGGCGTAATCTAGGTGCTAGTAATTTTACAAATTTACTACAGCTCATAGCGACCCCGCGTAGTCGCGACGCATGGCAGGCGAATGCGGGGAATTTTCTTGATGATCCACTACATTCTGCCGCCTTTTTCTTGTCTTCTTGGCATTTCTGGCAAGTACAACAAGAAAAATTAAGCTTGATTGGCTATTACCAACCGTGGATTGATGTTTTACTGTTGATTCAAGTGGCTGAAGTAGAGGGTAGCTACAAAGCGGTAGCCATAGGTATCACTGAGCCAAGTAGCGTCATTTCTTCGACTACACCAACAGCGATGGCAGAGGAATTAACAGCCCGTTTGAAACGTGCTGAACACACTTTTCACACAGTGATTGACAATCCAGACACCCTAGTCGGAATGCTTAATCCTACCGTTGCAAAAAAATCTCAAAACCTACTAAACCAATATGTCACCGATCTTGGTGGCAAGTTAATAACGAATAACTCAGAAAATCAAAATCGCTCAGCGATTTTAGAATGGCTGAATACCGTGCAAGCAGGACAGTTTAAGGAAGGCGAGCTAGTGCAGCAATCAAACGAGTGGTTGAAAAAATTGCAGCCAGTTCGATTAATAAAGATTGACTCCGAACATTGGCTACTAGCAGCCAGTAACAGCACTCAAGCTGAACGCGTGTTACTGGTACAATTGCGCGTAACCGAGCATAAAGCCCAGCCGACTGAAGTCCGGATTTGGGACGCGGCAACGATAAAAAATACGCAATGAAATTTTAATATGGAAAAAGCGTAATAATACAGCTTGTACCGGCTAGGTTAGATAAATCCAGCGTATCACACACCGTACCGTAGAGAATTTTCAGCAACTTCCTGTTAAGCTTACGCCTGAAAAAGCAAAAGCTGCACTATCAAACCATCAAAAGATTTACTTTAACACTGTGGAAAACTAATGAGTCAAACGCGTACCAATGCACGAAAAGCCGCCGTTCAAGCCTTATATCAATGGCAAATGACAGGACAAAACCTGAATGAAATTGAGCAACAATTTTTACAAGAAGATCGTTTAAAAGATGCTCAAAAAAGTTATTTCACTGAATTATTTCACGGCGTACCTAAAAATTTAGAGCTGATTGATCAAGCTTTGAGTGAATTTGTTGATCGCCCTGTCGATAGCATTGATCCTGTGGAACGGGCTATTTTAAGAATTGGTGTTTATGAATTATCACACCGTCTGGATATGCCCTATCGCGTGATTTTAAATGAAGGCATTAATCTCGCTAAATATTTTGGTGCTGATGGTAGTCATCGTTATGTGAATGGTATTTTGGACAAAGTCGCCCAACAAAAACGCGCAGTAGAAATCAAAGCCAAAGCTAATTTGAAATAGTCTTATGCCGCTTTCTGAATTCGCGCTAATTCAGCGTTTTTTTACTCGACAATCCGTCAAAAATCCATCAACCCGTTTAGGGATTGGCGATGATTGCGCGTTGTTGACGATACCAGACGGCTATGAACTCGCCATCACCACCGATACAATGGTGGAAAATGTACATTTTTTTAAAGACACTGATCCAGAGCAACTTGGTCACAAACTACTCGCCGTTAATTTAAGTGATTTAGCCAGTATGGGCGCGAAACCCCTTTCAGTAACGCTGGCACTCACCGTGCCTAGCGTTAATGAAGCATGGTTAAGTGCGTTTGCAACCGGCTTTCTAAACTTAGCCGAACGGTACGGTGTTGATTTAATTGGCGGCGACACCACGGCTGGTGCATTAACACTCACCGTACAAGCCTTGGGTCTAGTGCCACGCGGTCTAGCACTTACCCGTTCAGCGGCACAAGTCGGTGATTTTATTTATTTATCGGGCAATATTGGTGATGCAGGTTTAGGTTTAAAAATTATTCAGGGCTATCACTGTATCCAACCCGCTAACGCGTTAAAACAGTTTCATCAACCTGAGCCTGCCTGTGATATAGGACAAGCGTTAATCGGTGTAGCAAATGCCTGTATTGATATATCCGACGGTTTAGCCAGCGACTTAGGGCATATCCTCCAACAAAGCCAAGTCGGCGCGTGTTTGTGTTGGGAAGAGTTGCCGTTATCCACTGCCGTTTTAACTTACCTAGAAGACACAAATGATTGGTTACTGCCGCTAGTGGCGGGTGATGATTATCAACTGTGCTTTACCGTCAGCCCTGAAAAAGCCACGCTAGTGCCAGAAAGTTGTCAAAAAATCGGCATTATTGAAGCTCAACACGGCTTACGGCTCAATAAATCGGGCATTATCCAATCATTATGTTATTTCTAGCGTTTGGCTTTGGTTCAGGATTAGCCAAAAAAGCACCTGGAACCTGCGGTACGGTTGCCGCTATTCCTGTTTATTATTTGTTTGCCCAAGCTAATTTCCTAACTTACAGCCTACTCACTATTATCGCCACTGTAGTGGGCTCAATGAACATGATTTTGGCGGTATTGTCTGGGATGAAGTGGCAGGCTATTTAATCACCATGTGGTTTGTGCCGTTTACTTGGCAAGCCATGATAATTGGTTTTGTGCTATTTCGCTTTTTCGATATTCTCAAACCGTGGCCGATTAAATGGATAGATAAACAAGTCCACGGCGGTTTAGGCATCATGCTCGATGATGTATTAGCGGGCGTGTTTGCAGGTGGATTGTTGTGGTTAGCGGTGCGTGAATTTAGTTTTTAATACAAATCCACTGGATCAACATCCAACGACCAGCGTACTTTTGCGGCGATTTTAAGTTTTGCCACATTGGGGATAATCGTCGTCAATAGCGATTGTAAATCGCGGCGTTGACCGCTTTGAAACAATAATTGATAACGATAAAATCCTGCCCGTTTCGCCATAGGCGCAGGCACAGGACCTAATAGCTGTACGGCACTGTTAGGCGTTTGTTGTGCCAAATCGATAACCGCTTGCAGAAACACTAATGCCAATTCCATATCACGCGCTTGTACGCTTAATAAGGCATGATAACTAAACGGCGGTAATTGTGCTGCCTTGCGTTCTGCTAACGCGCTTTGGGCAAAACGTTGGTAACCGTGTTCAATGAGCGTAGTCAGTAGAGGGTGGTCTGGTTGGCGGGTTTGCATAATCACCCGACCGGGTTTTTCCGCACGTCCCGCACGACCTGAGACTTGAATAATCAGTTGTGCTAGTTTTTCAGCGGTATGAAAATCAATACTGAATAAGCCGCTGTCTACATCGAGGATTGCCACTAGGGTGACATTAGGAAAATGGTGTCCTTTGGCAAGCATTTGTGTGCCTAAAATAATATCCACTTCACCTTGATTAATTTGTTCTAAGTAATCTTCCAGTGAACCTTTACGCTTTGTGGAATCACGATCCAAGCGGAGCGTAATTTTATTCGCAAATACTTTTGTCAGCACTTTTTCTACACGTTCTGTACCTAAACCTAGCGGTGTGAGTTCACCTGTTTTGCAAGCAGGACAAGTATTCATTAACCGGTGTTCTGTACCGCAATGATGGCAACGTAATAAAGCTTCATCGGCATGAATAACCAGATTAGCTTCACAATGTTGACACCGCGCCACCCAACCGCAACCGTGACAAATCAAGGTAGGTGCGAAACCGCGTCGATTTAAAAATAATAATACCTGTTCGTTTTTCTCCAGTGTTTTGCGTATTTCGACCAGTAATATTTCCGATAAGCCTTCGCGCATTTTTTTATTGCGGATGTCCAATAATTGCAACACCGGTTTTATTGAATACCCCGCCCGTTCGGGTAAATGTAGCCATTGATAACGCTTTTTATCGACATTATGTAGACTTTCTAATGACGGTGTTGCAGAGCCTAGCAAGATGGGAATATTTAAAAGTTTACTGCGTACAATCGCCGTATCACGCGCTGAAAAACGCACCCCTTCTTGCTGTTTAAAAGACGCATCATGTTCTTCATCGAGAATAATTAACCCAAGATTGTTAAAGGGCGTAAATAAGGCAGAGCGTGTACCGAGCAGAATAGGACTAATACCTTGCTGGGTGTGTAACCATGCTTTTTGTCGCTGATTATCGGTTAATTTGGAATGTGATACGGCAATATTAACTGCAAAACGGTGTTTAAAACGCGCTTCAAGTTGCGGTGTAAGGCTAATTTCAGGGACTAACACTAACACCTGTTGTCCGCGTTTCAGCACTTCGTGAATAATTTGTAAATACACTTCCGTTTTGCCGCTACCAGTGACACCTTCCAGTAAAAATACGGCAAACTGTCCCAAACTGGCACATACTGCATCTATTGCTGTTTGCTGGGCAGGATTACTGAGTAATGCTGCATTGCTGAGTTCCGTGGGGTGGGGGGAGGTCTCAGCGGTGAGCGTGGCAGCTTTGCCTTGTCGTAATGCAGCTGGAAACGCCATGCTGATGACTTCACCAATGGGATAATGATAATAACGACTCACCCAGTGTAATAATGTTAAATCGTGTGCAGAGAGTAATGAGTGTTGATCGATGATACGTTCAACGCGCTTTAATTTGTGTAGTGCAAAATCACTGTGATCAGTTATTTCAACTAAAACGGCAATTTTTTTATGGTCGCCTCTGCCAAACGGAACAACTAAGCGTGCGCCTAGTTGAACGTTATCGCACTCGACATCAAGTGGCGGGAGATAATCAAACAGTTGATAAAGTGGACTGGCAATGGCAACTTTGAAAATCATTTTTATCAGATAGCCATGAAAGTTAAATTATTTTTTATGAAGTAATGTGGTTATCAACAATGTGGATAACTCTGTGGAAAAGCCATTTTCACTCAGCCTGAATAATCATTTTTACGATGATTTTGTGACTTTGATTACCTTATATTTTTGTTTTATTTTCAATAACTTACTTAATTGAAGGCAATGACAAGTAACAGCGAATTAGCGATTAGTCGTCACCTTCGTTTAACTGTGGATAACTTGTCAGGCTACGGTTTGATAAATTTAAGTGTCATGCGGTCACTTTCACCGATCGCTAGATATTTTTTGCGATCTTTATCTTTTAGTCTTAACGTCGGCGGTAATGTCCAAACACCGTCGGGATAATCTTTAGTATCTTTGCTGTTGGCATTGATTTCTGATTTAGCTAAAAACTCAAACCCCGCATTTCTAGCGAGAGCAATCACATAATCTTCTGTCACATAGCCTGATTCTGCATGAACATCTTGTGGTTTTAATACTGAGTTTCTATGTTCTACCACGCCTAAAATACCACCCGGTTTTAAAGCGCGGAACATAGCTTCAAATACCGTAGCCGCTTGATCGGTTTTCATCCAGTTATGAATGTTACGAAACGTCAACACTCTATCCGCTGAACCGTCGGGTGCTATTTTTACGGCTTCGGGGGGTTGTAGTACCGTTAATTCAACGTTGCCGTAAATTTTTGGTTGGGCGTGTAGCTTGGTAATAAAGGCTTGTAGACTTTTTTGCTGACGCAGTACTTTGGCATCGGCTGAAAAATGTGCAGTAGTCAGTTTGCCTTTGTCTTTTAAATAGGGCGCGAGAATTTCGGTGTACCAACCTTCACCCGGCCAGACTTCAACAACAGTCATGTCGTCTTTTACGTCAAAAAAATCTAAGGTTTGTTGTGGATGGCGATAGGCATCACGGTTTTTATGTTCAATGGAACGCTGCTTTCCAGCAAGAATGGGTGCTAATGAATTTGAAGTTTCGGTAGCCTGTGCCGATAAAGCGCAACTTATCAGCAATACAGCAAGTAAAAATTTTTTCATGCTATTTATTTGTAATGGATTGATTTTTATGGGGATTGGCGTTAAACCAGCGACATAGATTACGGCCTGCATCTTTGGCTTCATACAAGGCAGTATCCGCATGACTTAATACCGCATCACCGTCCCTGTCGTCAGCTGATAATGCGGCGGCACCAATACTGATAGTGATGCGTACCGCCCCTTTTTCATGGGGAATAAAGGTTTCGGCAACCTGTTGGCGCAACCGTTCAGCCATCGCCATTGCATCGATTTGAGTCGCACCGGGTAATAAAATGGCAAATTCTTCACCCCCTAAACGGGCGGGTAGATCAATAGTCCGCGAAGCTTGTCGTATAATTTGGGCGAATTGTTGTAACACCTTGTCACCGGTCGAATGACCGTAAGTATCGTTAACGCGTTTGAAATAATCCAAATCTATCATTAACAAGGCGGCTGACAAGCTCTCAAAGCGTGCTAATCGGGCGATTTCTTGTGCCACACATTCTAAAAATACCCGCCGATTATATAATTCCGTCAGGGGATCGGTATTAGCCAATTTTTGTAACTGTTCTTCTAGTCGTTTGCGTTCACTAATATCTTCTTTGATACCAACAAAATGGGTGATTTCACCTGTTTTATCCTTGACGGGTGCAATGCTCAGTTCTTCATAGTATAGATTACCATTTTTACGTTTGTTGATGAGTTCGCCACGCCAGTTTTTGCCTTGTAAAATGGTCGTCCACAGGTCTCGATAAAAGGATTTATCTTGTAATTCAGAGTTTATCAAGCTTTTTGGATTATGCCCTATCGCTTCCTCGCTACTGTAACCCGTTAGCCGCGTAAATGCGGAATTAGCCCATTTGATAATCGCGGATTTATCAGTAATAACGATAGCGTTAGCGGCAGCTTCTAAGGCGGCAACTAATAAGTTATTACGCGCTTCCATTTCGGCTCGAAACAAAGCATAACGTATCGCTCTTGCCAAACCATCGTAACCAAAATTGCCTTTAACGACATAATCCGCCGCACCCGCTTCCAGCGCTTTTAGGGAAAAATCAGTGTCACCGCGTCCTGTCAATACCACAATGGGCGTTTCTCCAACCAGTAGACGGGCTTTGCAAATAGTGGCTAAACCCTCTGAATCGGGTAGCGACAAATCCAGTAGTAACACATCAAAGTCTGATGCTTGTAAACAGGGCTGAATTTCACCCAGCGATTCAACCCAAGTAACAGTAAAATGTTCCCCTCGTGTTTGGCGCAAATCTATTTTTACTAACTGTGCATCACCCGCTTCATCTTCCACCAGTAACACGCGAATCGGCGTATTAGCACTCATATTTATACCTGCGTGGTAAGCGCACTACCGTCATCCAATATTCACTGATTTTATTGATAACCGCTATAAACTGCTCTATGCTTACCGGCTTGGTGATATAACTGGCGGCTCCTAATTGATAAGACGATATCACGTCACTTTCAACGTCAGAGGTTGATAATACGAGGACGGGAATACCTTTAAATCGTTCATCGCTCTTAATAGCGGCTAAGAATTCATAGCCATTCATACGCGGCATATTCAAATCCAGCAAAATTAAATCTGGACGCGGTACATTGCTATAGTTGTCTCTTTGTTGCAAAAAACCTAAGCCCTCATAGCCGTCAACAACATGATGTAAACGAGCGAGTATTTTATTTTCTTTTAGGGCTATTTTTACCAAATACGCATCAGCCACTTCGTCTTCTAATAGCAAAATTTCAATAGTATGCAGGGGGTTCATAACTTTTCAATCTCTTTGCAGGTTAGTATTTATCGCGTACTTGAATTATGCGGGTAAATCAAACAACACCGTCGTGCCACCATTGGGGGTTTCATCCAAACTCACTGAGCCACCACAACTGTTAACAATACGCTGGACAATTGCCAAACCGATACCGGTGGACTCTGGATTACTATTGACTTGCAAACGTTCAAACACCAAAAAAACCCGTTCACGACAGTCAGCGGGAATACCGATACCATTATCAACAATGCGATAATAAACGCGCCCTGCCCTCGCTTCACCACTAATCTGTATGTATGGTATGCGGTCTGGATGCCAGTAATGCAAAGCATTATCCAGTAAAATATTAAAAATGTCATATAAGCGTGGTGGGTCAATATGAGCGGGCGGAAGATTCGTATAGGCTACGCGGGCATTGGTTTCACGAATCAATTGCCCATGATGTTTTAACACTTTATCGATCATCTTCATCGCTGAAACACTTTTTACCATAGTAAGTGGTGTGATAGCGGCAAGATAGAGTTGAATATCACGCACTAATGCACGTTGCCGCAACGCACTTTGTTCAATAAAATCAAGTGATCTCATAATGTCTTCGTTTAAAATCGGCACGCCTGTAAGCTGTGCATGTAAATACTGTACGAAGGTCACTAAACGTCGAGTAGGTTCTTGTAAATGATGGGAGGCGACATGGGTAAATTGTAATAAATCGGCGTGAGCCGCTTCCAGCGCGGCTTGATTTTCTTTGAGTTTTCGCAGTGTGTGCTTGCGTTCAACACTGCGTCGATAAAAACTAAAACCCATGACGATTAGAAAAAACCCGACAATAGGTTCAAGGTAGTAAAGCAGTTGCGGTAATAATGCTTTTTCTTCATAAATACCAAACCATTTTTCATACAATTTATCATAAACGCCACTGACTTTAGTTAATGCCAAACCCTCATTAATTTTAGCCAGTAATTCTGCATTACCCTTACGCACGGCAAACGAAAATTTCTGCGCAAAACCTACTTTAATAGGCAATGCTTCAATGTTGCTAAGACCTAATTTTTCCAGCGTTTGCTTGCCGGTCAATTTACTCAGTAGTAGCGCGTCGTACTGATTTGATGCCAGTAATTGAAAACCCTCTTCGGCGGTGTTTACCAGCACCAACTGTTTTCCCCAACCTTTTGATAGCGCGTAATCGTGGGCTAAATCAGCATTCAACACAATAATGCTTTTAGCGTTTAAATCGGCTTCAGTATGAATCGTGTTTTCACCTTTATGAACGAAAATAGCTCCATTAACAATAACATGCGGCACGGTGAAATCGGCAAACTGACGGCGTTCATCGGATTGTGCCAAATTAATCAGCACATCACAATTCCCGTTTTTAAATTCTTGCAAAACGCCATGAAAAGGCAATACTCGAATGGTCGAGTTCAGGTGAGCTTCCTCCGCCACCTTGCGCCATAATTCAACCGTGAAACCATCGGCAGTGGCATCCGTTAAGCCTAAAGCAAACGGCGGATAATTTTGTTCACTACAAACTATCAATGGCTTATCATCGCCATGACTTAATGGGCTGAAAACCAGTAGCAGTAGCCCGTAGGTAGCGAAGCGCAATGCGATATTACTCATGACGTTAACTCTATGCTGGTAGGCTGTGAAAGGGGTAACTCGAACCAAAATACACTGCCCAGCCCTTCACCCGCTGATTCGACACCAATGTTGCCGCCGTAATATTCAACAATTTTTCGGCATAAAGCCAATCCTACCCCCGTACCTTCAAAACGACTACGCGCCTGTAAGCGTGAAAAAACTTTAAACAACTGGTCGATCTGCTTATTATCAATACCGATACCACTATCACGCACACAGACTTTGAAACTGTTTGCAGTGGTCAATGCACATACTTCTACGCAGGGCGGCGCATTTTCTTCGTGATATTTAAGGGCGTTACCGATTAAATTTTGTAACAAGCGCGTTAATTCATCGGGATTAATCATGACTTCAGACCAATCGCCATATATCGCTATACTACCGCCACTCGCTTTTCGTTCAGGCTCAAGAAACGCCAACGCTTCATTCAACGCAGTACGACTGGAAACGAGCGTAATAGCGGCAGTTCTATGCCCTACTCGTGAATAATCCAGCAACGATAAAATCATGGCATCCATGCGTTTCGCGCCTTCAATGGCAAAATTTAAAAATTGTTGCTGTTCTTCATCGAGTTGCTGGGCTAGCGAGGTCTCAATCAGCGTTAAATAACTGGTGACCATGCGTAACGGTTGGCGCATATCATGAGAAATAGCGTAAGCAAATTGCTCCAAATCGGCGTTAGAACGTTTGAGTTCCGCTTCCATTAGCTTACGCTCGGTGATGTCTTGTACGATGCCAATAAAACGAGTCGGTGTGCCATCGACCGCAAATTCAGCACGACCCACTGACCGCATCCAACGGTGTTGTCCATGAGTAGAGAAAATTCGATACTCTATGTCATATTTTTCCCCCTGACTCAAATGTGCTTGATGCGCCTCCAGCAGTATTTGCCTATCATCGGGATGGATGACGGCTAAAAAAGCTTCCCACGTTGGATGAGTTTTATAAGGCAGTCCCGCTAATTGGAAAGTCGTTGGTGACCAAATTTGTTGATTATTACTTAAATCATGTTCCCACGAACCAATACCGCCGTATTCTTGACTGAGATTAAGGCGTTCTTCGTTCTCTCGTAGTTGCAGCTCAGCCAGTTTGCGTTTAGTAATATCCAGCCATAGCACAATAAAATGAGGTTGATCGCCAGTGCCCTGCTTGGAGGCAACCGACAGTTCAATCCATAAATCGCCTTGTGGATGGGAGAGAAGAAACTGTTTACCATGCGAATACGCTTTATTTTTAGCTTCGTGTAGTGCCGATAAAGTCACTTGAGTCGCCTCTTGTGATAGAAAATCGGCGACATTTTTACCGATAAGCGGCTCGGTAGGATTATCTAATAAGTCACTACGCGCGGTGTAAATATCATAACAATGCCCATTCAATCCTAGCTCAAACAATAAGTCAGGAATGGCATTCAACGTGGCTTGCAGTTGATTGCGCGTGGCAATCATTTCGTTTTCTACACGCTTACGTTCATCAATATTCTCTAGTGTGGCGATAATATAATTGGGTGTTCCATCCGTATGATGAATCAGTCTGACCGATAAGCTGCCCCACAGACGGCGATTATCTTTACGCACATATTGCTTTACCACACTGAAACTTAGAATACCCCCCGATAATAATTGTCGTATGTACCTAAAATGAAAACCACGATCTTGCCCTTGAATCAAGTGGGTGAAGGTCATATTTAACAGTTCATTCTGATCGTAACCTAACATATTGCAGCAAGTACGATTGACCGCTAAAAATCGTCCTTTTAAAGACAGCGTTGCCACACCGATAGGCGCGTGTTCAAAGGTATTACGAAAATTGGCTTCACTTTTTTGGAGGCGTTGTTCTGCTTCTTTGCGGCGCGTAATGTCGTTAAAGGAACAAATCACTTGTAACACTGAACCATCGTCGTCTAATTGCGGTGTTGCGGTGACCAGCAACCACACCCGATCATTGTTAATAGGGCGAAACACACTCATGACTACATTCTGTACGGATAGGCGGGTAGCAATAGCTTGCGGCACGGGTAGCGTATCATTCAGAAAAGGCGAGCCATTTTCATGAAGAATATCCCAGCAGGGATCAAATGAAGTTTTGCCTAATAGTTGCGCTCCCGTAAGTCCCAGTAATTCTAAGGCGTAGGGATTGTGTAGGACAATTTTGGTTTGCGCATCTTGTAAGATAATACCTACCCGTAGATTCTCTATCAGCGTTTGAAACTGCGCTTCACTTTTTTTGAGGCGTTGTTCGCTAGGCGCACAAAAAACGCGCGGCATCATTCGCCACATTAACACGACTATCGTACTAATAAGTGCCGTAAAGACTACCGCTAAAAAACCAATGGAGATTAGCACGAAAAAAGCAACGTTTTGTGCATGACTAAGAGGCTTTGTAATTCCAGATTTGTAAAATACTTAAGGTTGCCAACATTAAGAACGCCACCAATGTCCACGCGGGCATACTAAAACCGAATAGTGTCCAATCGACTTTAGCGCAATCGCCTGTGCCGCTAAGCATCAGTTTAAGGGTGTCGAATAACGGAAAGTTCTGCAACATATACTCTAAGCCGGGCCCGCATTCGGGGACTTCTTCAGGTGGTAAATGTTGCAACCAAACATGGCGCGTGGAAATAGACGCACCCATTAAGGCGGTGATTGCCCCTGCAATCGCATAACGGGTGGTGCCTTTTTGCTGGGGATTATGAAGTGCCGCGATTAAAAACACGATGCCTGTCGCTAAAATCCCCAGCCGTTGAGAAATACACAACGGGCAAGGATTTAACTTCTGTACAAATTGAAAATACGCACCCATTGCCAACAGAAACACACAGCCTAGAAAGCCTAAAAAAAACCAAATTCTTGAATTAAATCGTATCAATTCCAACATATATAACCACCATTAACTGCTTCTTTAAAATGTTTAATTTCATTAGCGGGACCCAATACCACTAAAACATCTCCTGCGTTCAGAGTATGTTTTTTTTCACTAATAGCAAAATGCAATGCGTCGCCTAGTTCTCTATCGACAATACCAATAAGGATTAAATTGTATTTTTCTGCCAATTTTAAGTCACTGCTTTTAGAGTCTTCAAGGTAAGAGCCTTTGGGAATTTCTATTTGTGCAATATTCAAATCATGTTGCCCAAACACCGTATTATCCAGCACATTGGTGACATCGGGCTTAGTGAGCATATTATGAGTACGTCTGGCACAAATTTCATAGGGATCAATAATTTTATTCGCCCCTGCCGCGAGTAATTTTTCTGCCGATTCGGGGTCATCAACAATGGCAATAATGTTGAGTTTTTTATCAATAGCACGCGCTGAAATGGTTAAAAACACATTGTCCGAATCAGTGGGATAAAAACAAAAAATAATATCCATACTAGAGCCAATGCCAATCGCTTTGAGTTCCTCATCATTGCGAAAATCGATAATCATCGTTTGAAAACCTTTCTCGGCGATTAATTCAGCCTCCGCCTCGTCTTCGCTGATAAATAACACGCTCTTCCAAAGACATCACGCTGTAACCAAATACCGCAATACGTTTCATAATTTTACCCTGCGTCTGGGCGTACTACTTTCAATTTGATGACGAAAATAATTGATACTGACTTCTTTACCTAATAACACCAACAGATCATTCGCCTGTAATTCAAAGTATTTTGCAGGATTAAAATAAAAATGCTGATCTTTTATCGGATAACGGTTTTTATGATTACGATGCAATGCGTGGGTACTGATAATGCCGACTAGCATCAGTTTTCGTTGTTCAAAATCAATATCGGCAAGGCGTGTACCATCAATAAAACACCCCGCATTTACACACAAGGCTTCCATGATAAAGTTTTTCTCTTCATTAATAATACCCAAAATCGCTTCAAACGCGACAGGCTGACCAATATATTCAGCAACCACTAGCCCCGCTATTTCAAACGGCTGTAGCACGTCATTTGCCCCTGCTTGATACAGTTTTTTGATATTTTCTTGATGATTGGCGCGGGAAATAATCCGAATCGTCGGATTTAAATGCCGACTGGTTAAGGTGATATACACATTAATCACATCACTGCCGGTGGTACATAATACCGCAGTGGCTTTATTATTAATTCCCGCGCTTTTTAATATTTTATTTCGACTAGCATCGGCATGAATCGCCAGATAACCGCGCCGCTTGGCTTTTAAAATACGTTCTTCATTGTTATCAATAATCACAAAATGTTGCTTATCTTTTTCCAACTGAGTAGCGATATGCTGCCCTACGCGCCCAAAACCACAAATAATCACAAAATTTGAATAGCGATTAAGTTCGGTATGGGTTTTTTGATCGCGTAATTCTTGGACTTTCTCGCTCAATGCCGCAACGATAATAGAGGTAAAAAAAGCCAATACGCCTATACCAGAAAAAATCATTGCTATTGCTACTAAGCGACCACCGCCCGTTTTTGGTGATATGTCACCAAAACCGACCGTTGCAACAGTAACGATTGTGAAATAAAGCGCGTCGAATAAGTCACCAATTTGTTTGCCGTTATCGCGGTGTTCTAGTAAATAAATACTGATAGTGCCGATAAAAATTAAAAAACCTAGAAAAATAAGCAGTGTATACAGTTCAAAGCGTTTGCTGGCTAATACATCGGCGAATAATTTAATGTTGTTAAAGTAGCGAAATAATTTTAATAGCCGAAAAATCAAGAAGATACGCAGGATTTGCAACGGTCTATAGATGGAAATAATCGCCAGTAAATCAATTAACGCTAACGGCGTGAGCATATACGCCAATTTTTGCCTAAAAACCAGCCACAAGCCTTCCCTGAGTCGAAAGGGAATCGTTAAATAGCGCGTCTTTTCGTAATAATCGAGAAAAATTTTGTGGCTATCATTACATAACCAAACACGCAGCAGGTATTCCCAGACAAACAGCGCGATGATGCCACGCTCAAACCATATATCTACTTCATTTAATTCACTATTTACTTCATAAATCAACAAGAATACACTAGTCATGACTAGGCAAATCATGAACATATCAAAATAAGACTTAAACGGACTGTCTGAATTTTCCAGTAAATCGTAGAAAAACTGCTTCATGCGTCGATACCGCAGTGATCTTTTTAGGATGTAAGCAAAATAGATAAACAGTCGAGTCAACATGGTTTTTTAATAGTTGGCTAAGTTTCCAACAACGGATATGGAATGGCATTTTAGCTGACGAGACAACACCCTGCTTTATTTAATTGCCTAGCAATGCTAAAGTTATAGCCTATTAAATTACTGGGTATTTATTATTTACTGGTAGTTTTCTTAGTACGATTTTATTTACTTTTTTATTTCGGAGACACTCATGGCTTTTGAACTTCCTGCTTTACCTTATGCTAAAGACGCATTAGCACCTTATATTTCCGCTGAAACTTTAGAGTATCATTACGGTAAACATCACCAAACTTACGTCACTAACCTGAACAACTTAGTTCCAGGCACTGAGTTTGAAGGCTTATCATTAGAAGACATTATTTTGAAATCGTCTGGCGGTATTTTTAACAATGCGGCACAAGTCTGGAATCATACGTTTTACTGGAACAGCTTAACACCTAAGGGTGCAGGTCAACCTTCTGGCGCGTTAGCCGATGCGATCAATGCAACGTTTGGTTCTTTTGACAAATTTAAAGAAGAATTTACTAAATGTGCAGTGACTACATTTGGTTCAGGCTGGGCGTGGTTAGTGAAAAATGCCGATGGCAGTTTGGCATTGGTTAGCACCAGCAACGCAGGTTGCCCATTAACCGCAGGTCAAACGCCTTTATTGACGTGTGATGTGTGGGAACACGCGTATTACATTGATTTCCGCAATTCACGTCCAAACTATTTGGAAGCGTTTTGGGTATTGGCGAACTGGGATTTTGCGGCTAAAAACTACGCTGCGTAAATTCATTGTAGGTTGGGTTAGGCGATAGCCGTAACCCAACAAACAAAGCTACAAAAGCCCTCTATGTCATCGATGTAGTGGGCTTTTTTATGCTTGCCTCAATCTGAACGATAGTTAGGGGCTTCTTTGGTAATCGTCACATCATGTACATGACTTTCGCGCATACCCGCGCTAGTCACCCGCACAAATTGGGCTTTTTCATGCCAGATAGCAATGGTTTCACAACCCGTATAACCCATACTGGCGCGAATACCGCCCAATAATTGATGCACAACCGCCAATAAACTGCCTTTATACGGTACGCGCCCTTCAATGCCTTCGGGGACTAATTTTTCTGCCGAATCGGTTTCTTGAAAATAACGATCACTAGAACCTTGTTGTTGAGACATCGCGCCGAGTGAACCCATGCCGCGATAAGATTTATAAGACCGTCCTTGATATAATTCCACTTCACCGGGAGCTTCTTCTGTCCCTGCAAACAAACCGCCTAACATCACCGAATACGCGCCAGCCGCAAGAGCTTTAGCCACATCACCCGAATAACGAATACCGCCATCGGCAATTAATGGTACCCCTGTGCCTCTCAGCGCGTCTGCAACATTACTGACCGCGGTAATTTGCGGCACACCAACACCTGCAACAATACGCGTAGTACAAATTGAACCCGGCCCAATACCGACTTTCACACCGTCTGCACCCGCTTCAACCAATGCCAATGCTGCCGCAGCGGTGGCAATATTACCGCCGATAACTTGCACTTGCGGGTAATTTTGTTTTACCCAACGTACTCTATCTAATACGCCTTGCGAATGTCCGTGTGCGGTATCAACAATAATCACATCCACACCTGCATCAACTAACGCAGCAACCCGTTCTTCCGTGCCGTGTCCTGTACCGACTGCCGCGCCAACGCGCAAACGTTCTTGCTCATCTTTACACGCCAATGGGTAATCTTTAGCTTTTTGAATGTCTTTGACGGTAATCATGCCGCGTAAATTGAACGCATCATCAACGACTAGCACTTTTTCAATCCGATATTTATGCAGTAAAGCAATCGCTTCTTTACGATCCGCATTTTCATTAACCGTCACCAAGCGTTCTTTAGGTGTCATCACATTGGACACAGGCTCATCGAGACGGGTTTCAAAACGCAAATCACGGCTGGTAACGATGCCGACTAATTCAGTACCATTAACCACAGGCACACCCGAAATATTTTTAGAACGGGTTAATTGAATGACATCACGCACACTGGCATCAGACGAAACAGTAATCGGGTCTTTAATCACCCCGCTTTCATGCTTCTTAACAAGACGAACTTCGCGTGCTTGTTGCTCGATGGTCATATTCTTGTGAATAATGCCAATGCCGCCTTCTTGCGCCATTGCAATCGCCAAGCGAGCCTCAGTCACCGTGTCCATTGCCGCCGCCACCAACGGAATGTTAAGAGAAATGGTACGCGTCAATTGCGTCTTCATATCTACATCGCGTGGCAGCACCGTTGAATGCGCTGGCACTAATAACACGTCATCAAACGTCAGTGCTTCTTGAATAATTTGCATAAACCATACCTAAACAAGTCAGTAAAATAACGGTGCATTATACGGGGTGTTAGCTTACGACTGTATTAAAAAAGCGCGGAGACTGTGTAGAGTAGGTAAATAGCGTTATTATTTACCCACTATTTGCGAATAAAAGCAGTGGATAGTAATTTGGCTAAATTGCTTACCGCAGTTTACATAGCAGTGTGTTACTTTCGTGATTGTTTTAAAAAATAGGTAAAACAACCTCGTCCTTGGTCTTTCGCACGGTATAGCGCGTTATCGGCGTTATCCATAAGTATTTCAGGTGTGCTGCCGTGTTCTGGATAAAGGCTAATACCAATACTCGCGCCAATTTGCACGCTGTCATTTTCGGATAATTGAAACGGCACGGTTAACTCTTCAATGACTTTTAAGGCAATTGTTTCAGCATCTTCGGGGACTTTCAGGTTTTCTAGCACGAAGACAAATTCATCACCACCTAAACGCGCCACCATGTCACTATCGCGCAAATGTTTGGCAATTCTCATTGCAACTTGTTTGAGTAACGCATCGCCAGCGGCGTGTCCTAAGCTATCGTTCACCGCTTTGAATTTATCCAAATCCATCATGAATATTGCGAATTGGCTATTCGCCCGATGATTAAGCGCGATTGCATAATGCAATCTGTCCCATAATTTCCGCCGATTGGGTAAACCTGTTAGCGGATCGTAAAAGGCTAATTGTTTAATTTCTTCTTCGGAGGCTTTGCGCTCGGTAATATCAAGCTTTACGCCAACATAATGGGTGATTACTTCCAAAGAATCACGCACAGGTGCAATATGTACTTCTTCCCAATAAACATCGCCATTTTTTCGGCGATTAATAAATTCACCCTGCCATACGTCACCTTGTGCCAGTGTCTCCCATAACTGTTGGTAAACGGCGGTTGGAGTTAAGCCAGATTGCAGCACACGCGGATTTTTGCCTAGCACTTCCTCCGAGCTATAACCTGTCACCTGAGTAAATTTAGGATTCACATACAGCAAGTTGGCAGCCAAGTCGGTAATCACTACCGATGTTGGACTTTGTTCAATGGCTGTCGATAAAATACGCAATTGTTGTTCTTTCTGTACGAGTTGTTTGGCAGTTTGTTGAAGTTCGGTAATATGACAGGCTAACGTCGTACCCACTACCGATAAAGTCAATATGTAAAACCAAAGATTAATGAGATGGCTATCGTTTACATCCGTACCAAAGTAACCGAGATGTTGATGAACACCTGAGAGAGCCTGTAGTGTCGTCATCATGAGAACAAACGTGACACCTCTCGTGCCTAACGTTACCGCTGTCCAACTGATAAAAAGAAACATCAAATAGGCTTTCTTGCCCTCATGGATACTAGCGGCAAACCAATCCAGAAAAATAATTTGCCCTGCTAAAAATGCCAACACTAAGGGTAGGAATGCGCTAAGTATCGTGGGTAATCCACGCAAACGCGGCAACGGTGTGAACCACGCTATAATGAACGGAGTGACTAAAATAATGCCTAGCGTGTCCGCCATCCACCACGAAATCAAATTAGAAACCCATTCCTCACTACTGATTCTGTCGCTCGCTACCAGCGTAGTAACCCCCAGTAGCGCACTGACACAGGCACTGAGCGGCGCGGCAAAAAACAGTATCAGTATAAAATCCCGCAGGCGATTCAGTGCTATATCAATTTTTACGCAGTGCGTCAGTAACCACCAGCCTAATAAAGGTTCCAGCGTATTGCCTAGCGCGATTCCCGCAGAAACACCAATAGAATCACCAACAGCAATACTAGCAACAAACGCGCCTAAGAAAATACTGAATAGATAACGGCTATCACCCAGCAATAAAACCGCCAGTGTAAAACCACTGGGTAGCCATATATGAGTGACATCATTCTCGCTAATGGCAGACAATAAACCCACCTTAGCTAGAAAATAAATACCTGCCAAAGCGATATTAAGCAACAGAAGACGATAACCAGTAATTTTTTTAATGATCATTATTTTCCATTACTTTCGTGGGAGACCAAAATGGTGTGCAGTGACAACGGCATCATCGTTAGCTTCAGTATTTATGCGTTAGTTTGTCCAATTTAGCAAGCATAGGAAGACAAACATCACATACGCTTACTATATACCTCAATAAGTTTTCATCAAGCCATCCAGCGTTAATTTACAACTCGGTACAAACACCTGCATAAAGAAAATAACTTCGGGTTGTTGAGATTCGGCAATTTTTAATGCTAATTGTTCAGCGGCGGTTTCAAATTCACGATTGCCCGCTTTTAATTCCGACTGACATTTTAGATAAGCAGAGATTTTATCGGCGGCTTTAATTAGCTCAAGGTGAGCGGCGGGAATTTGGTCATGCTGAATCAGAACGCGAAAATCGGCTTGTAATTTTTCAGGCAATAACGCCAGTAATTCAA
>NQJH01000214.1 GCA_002256685.1 Methylococcaceae bacterium NSP1-2
ATGCTAATCGCACGCGCTTTTTCCGCGCCTTCTTGTAATTGCATTTCAATGTGTTCAGGTGCGTTTAATAAAGCTTCGTAGCGTTCTCTCGCAGGCGTGATGTGTTCATTAATGTGTTCAAATAATACTTGTTTCATTTCTCCCCACGCAATACCATCGGCATAACGTTGACGTATATCGGCAACTTGGGCAGGGGTGGCAAACGATTTGTAAATACTAAACAAGGTACAACCTTCGGGGTCTTTAGGTTCACCGGGTTCTAACGAATTAGTTTTGATTTTATTAATCAGCTTACGCAATTTCTTTTCAGGTTCAAACAGCGGAATCGTATTGTTATACGACTTACTCATTTTGCGACCATCCAAACCGGCTAAAGTCGCACCATTTTCATCAATCACCGCTTCGGGTAAGATGAAATGTTCACCATAAATATGATTAAAGCGTCCTGCTATGTCTCGCGCCATTTCAATATGTTGAACTTGATCTCTCCCGACTGGTACTTTATGGACATTAAACATCAAAATATCGGCTGCCATGAGAATAGGGTAACTAAATAAACCCATTGAAATGCCTTTATCAGCATCATTTTCACCGCTTTGTTCATTTTCAGCGACAGCGGCTTTGTAAGCGTGCGCTCGGTTTAACAAACCTTTTGAGGCAACGCAACTCAGCATCCACGATAATTCTAAAATTTCGGGGACATCCGATTGTCGATAAAAAACTGCATTCGATGTATCCAAGCCTAAAGCTAACCAAGTAGCGGCAATTTCCAAGCTGGATTGACGAATGCGTTCAGGCTCTTGGCATTTAATTAACGCATGATAATCCGCAAGAAAATAAAATGGTGCAACACTAGGGTTTTTACTTGCCGCGATAGCAGGTCGAATCGCACCTACATAATTACCTAAATGCGGCGTACCCGTGGTGGTAATGCCTGTTAAAACGATGGTTTTAGTCATGGTGAAGTCTCATAAGTCCAGTTTATGTTTAGAGTGTCATATTACCTAAAGTTAGGGGATTATAGCCAGTGAAGAGTTTAATTTTAACAATACTGTCTGACTTATTTATTAGTAGGTATTTTTAGTACCCACTTTCTACCCATTAATACTCCATTTTAAGTGATTGCTCCTTCTACTTTTCTAGGTCACAATTTGAAAAGGGTAACTAGATATTAAATTCTAATAGGAGAAGGCGTATGAAATTTATCCATGTAAGCGACTTGCATTTTCATCGTGATAATAATGACAATAATGCCATTATAAAACCGCTTAATTTTATCCATAAAAACTATAAAAATCATTATCTTATCGTAACTGGCGACATTGCTGATGATGGACATCATGAACAATTTGAGAACGCCTATAATGTATTGTCAAAATTTATGTTTCCCGATGGAAAACCGAAAGTATTTATCTGTCCGGGTAATCATGATTTCGGCGCATCTGGCAGTTTTTTCAGTAAAGAAAGAGCAATAAGATTTGATGCTATGCTCTCGAAACCCTTAAAACAAGGCGGTACTTTTACCGGTGATACCACGCCAGTTGTTAATGTGCTGAAAGAAACAATGGGTGGTGTGACGACTGAAGTCATGTTAATCGCACTCGATACCAACCTAGAAACCGAGCATCCTTTCGATTTTGCGTGTGGTGAAGTGGGCGATAAGCAATTAGCGGCACTTAAAAATATTGTTTTAAACCCAAGTACAGCGCACATGAAAAAAATTCTTTTCTTTCACCATCATCCCTTTATGTACAACGATCCGTTCATGGAATTAAAGGATGCGCGTGAATTATTACGCACCATTTATGGCAGAGTAGATGTCATTCTATTTGGTCATAAGCATGTATCACAAATGTGGACACTCAGAAATGACATTCCTTATATTTTGGCAGCAGATAACACCCCAGGAAAAAAGTTTGCTCGCGAAATTGATATAACAGGGACGACAATAACAGTTAAGGATATAGCGATTGCTTAACCTAACATTTCACACTACGCTGGGATTTCCTCAGGTTAAAGTTGCTATCCTATTGACATACTTTATTAAAATAATAAGAGGTTACTATAATGAACGACTTAATTCTGGTTAAAAATTTAAAAAGAGGCGATCAACATGGACAAGTCAAACTTATACAAGAATGGCTTTGCCTGCATAAGGAAATAGTAGGAACTGACGGTGATTTTGGACCAGCAACTGAAAGAGCGGTCAAAGACTTTCAAAGTAGCAATGGAATTGCGGCGACAGGTATTGTTGATAACAACACATTTGAAAAATTAGTAGCACCAATGAACGCGGCTTTGATGAACATTACGCCAGCCGCTGGCAGTTCTTTAGGCGATCTAGTCGTGGCTTATGCTCGTCAGCACCTTAAACAGCATCCGCGTGAAGTGGGTGGGCAAAACCGTGGTCCTTGGGTACGTTTGTATATGAACGGTAATGAGGGAGAACCGTGGGCATGGTGCGCTGGATTTGTCTGTTTTTGTCTGAAGCAAGCCTGTAAAACACTAGACCAAAAAACACTACCGATTACACCTTCTTTTTCGTGTGATGACTTGGCTGCTTCAGCCAAGAAAAATAAAATATTCGTTAATCACAACGCAATAAAACCAGGAAGTTTATTCCTTGTTAGACGAACTGACACCGACTGGACACACACAGGTATTGTTATCAGTGTTGACTCCGAAACCTGTAAAACCATTGAGGGCAATACCAATGATGACGGTAGTCGAGAAGGTTATGAGGTATGTATGAGAACTCGCGCCTATACTACAAAGCTAGATTTTATCCGTATTTAATACTGAGTTTTTAATAATCACAAACTGTGAGGCGTGTGCATCCTATGAAATTTTTAGTGTATGTATTTTTGATAGTGTTCATGGGTTTCGTAGTTTGTGATGTTAGTATTGCTAAGGAACAGGTGACTACGCCAAAGCACAACAGCCCTGAGCGAAAACTGATAGCTAATGCGTTACGCACTGTGGTGGAAAAGGAACTCAAAAAACCTATAATTTTCAAAATTAACACGTTAAATGTACAAAATAACTGGGCATTTCTTAGTGGTATGCCATTAGAAAAAAATGGAAAGCGAATTGATTATAATAACACTCCGTATCAAGAAATGATTGATGCCGGTATATTTGACGATTGGATTTGTGCGCTGTTACATAAGAAAGGTAATAGCTGGGAAGTTATAATCCATGTCATAGGTGCTACCGACGTGCCTTTTGTTGACTGGGCAAAAAAGTATCATGCGCCTGCCGCTATTTTTAAATTGGATTAACGTAAGAAATATCATTCGCCGGATTACATTAACGCTAATCCGCTCTAGTATCATATACTATATAATTTCGCATAATGTATATTATGTTAAATTATGTAATATAAAAGTATATTTACAAAAATATCACTACCCCCCTCATCTTTTTTGGGTTTTGGGAGACTGTAGACTTCCAAAACCCATACCAATTTAACCAAACGTTAGTTTTGCTTCCAAATCATTGCGTGAGTCGGCATTTTTTAATGCTTCTTCCATACTAATTTTTCCCTCTTTATAAAGATCATGTAAAGCATCATCAAATGTTTTCATGCCTTTGCTACCACTGGTTTTCATCGCTTCTTTAATTTCATTGAGCTCACCTTTTAAAATTAGACTGGATACATGTGGTGTATTAATCATCACTTCAATAGCGGCACAACGTTTTCCTTGTAAATCAGGAATCAACCGTTGAGAAACCACGCCTTTTAAGTTAGTGGCAATATCCATGAATAATTGTCGATGTTGAACATGGGGAAACATATTGATAATGCGCTCCATCGCTTGATTGGCATTATTGGCATGTAAGGTTGAAATACATAAATGCCCAGTATTGGCTAGCTCTAGTGCCGCTTCCATTGTCTCTCTATCACGAATTTCGCCAATTAAAATAACATCAGGTGCTTCACGCAAGCTGGCTTTTAACGCTTTTGCATAAGAAGCGGTATCAACACCGACTTCCCGTTGATTCATAATGGACATTATGTTGGGATGAGAAAATTCTACAGGATCTTCAATAGTTAGAATA
>NQJH01000405.1:0-513 GCA_002256685.1 Methylococcaceae bacterium NSP1-2
AAAAACCTGAAAGGTCTATGTTATCCGTTGCATTGAGCAGCGGTTGTTTTATTAGCATCGGGAACAGAAACCATGCCTTACTCCGACAGTTGATCTACAAGTCTTTTGATATTGTCTCTAGCAGATGCTTCGTATTTATTTTTAAAATAATCGGTCTTAAAAATAGCATTCTTTGCCAACAATGTCCGTAAAAAATTCAACCGCCCCGCCGCATATTCCGCATCACTAGCAAACGCATATTCACGGCGAATATTCGCCTCATAATCATCAAATTCCGATTCTGAATAACCTAAAATCGCCATATCAATATCACACACAGTATCCGTATCTGCATTCTTATCACCCGTATAACAATGCGAGGTATGCAGAATATGATTCATCATGTCGGCATCATCGTGTTCATTAAACGAACAAAGCTGTTTCGCTAACCTCCAACTTGCGGTTTCGTTGACTAAAGGTTGACGCGCCTCTGGATCATAAACAATGTCATGAAACAACAACGCCATCACCACC
>NQJH01000405.1:626-2746 GCA_002256685.1 Methylococcaceae bacterium NSP1-2
CTAAAACGTTCAATCAGCGCGTCGCGCATGGCTTCAGGTACATAGCGTTTAATAATCGTCTCCCAGCCGTTTATTTTTAACATCCCTTTCACCATGCTGGAACTGACTTCGGAAAGATTTTTAGGCGGCATTAAAAAAATAGTCTCGATGGATTCATCAAGATCCGTATTCACATTCTTAAGCATTCGTTCATAATCAAAATCCGATACCGAACGAATACCCCTCAGAATATATTGCGCATTTTTATTCCGCGCAAACTGCACCAACGCAAGATTGCCAAAATCTTCAATGACTAAATTATCAGCCAGTCCCACACACACCGTTTCCAACAACTGTTTGCGGGTCTTAAAATCAAATAGCGTTTGTTTATCAGGATTCGTACCAATACCGACAATCAGCTTATCAAATAAGCCAATGCCTTTTTTAATCATCCACAAATGCCCTTCGGTGACTATATCAAATGAACCCGAATAAATAGCAATACGCACACCTCACCCCACTGTATTAAGATAATCAACAAGTTCCGTATAAAGCGTCTGATATGTCTGCCAAATACCCGCACTATTCAGCCGCTTATCCGCTTCGGCATAATCGATTAACAGCGATGTTTTAGCCGCCTCCGACAAACCCCGCTCCGCCATCGGATACAAAATATTATTCTCCTTATAAATATGCTCTTTTAATAACTGCCCATACTCAGTCATAGCCGTCACTAACGCGCTTAAATTATTAACAAGTAACGCCTTTTCCATAGCCTCCACCAACTCCCGCGCCTTATTATGTTCAAGAAACATTTGCGGAACAGGATTGCAATGCGTCAACACCTCAGGTACTTCCAGATAACGAAATAGAATATCCTCTTCTTTCGCATGATGAAAATTATCCGCAAATTCGCGAATAAAGGTAATAAAACTATAAGCCTTATCAAATAAAACCGCCGAGTCGCTAACATCACTTACACCTTATATTGTTGGGATTACATCATCCCCACACACACGTCCCATACGTTGCGTGGAAACAAGAACAAATTTAAAACTATTGGCTTTTTCCAATAACAGTGGTATTAGAATATCTGGTGTATTGTTTCATACACAATACTAACTTTGCGGTGCAAAGATAACATTAACCGCTAATGACAGTTGTTTTTCTTAACCTCACAGGTGACGCATAATGAACAGTTCACGCATTGTTTTACTGGTCGCTATGATTAGCGCGATAGTTGGTTTTTTTTATTTTGGCGGGGCATCGCATTTGACACTCGCCGCGCTTAAAGCGCAACAATCCAGCATCACTGATTTTTATAATACCCATCCGATGCAAGCCTTGGCTGGCTATGCGTTAATTTATATTGTTGTTACCGCTTTATCATTACCTGGCGCGACTATTTTAACCTTAGCGGGTGGGGCAATATTCGGTTTGTTCTGGGGAACGGTGATTGTTTCTTTTGCCTCAACTATCGGGGCAAGTTTGGCATTTTTAAGTGCGCGGTTTTTGTTTAGGGATACGGTGCAAGCTAAATTCGGCGAGCAACTTAAAGCCATTAACGAAGGTATTGAAAAGGAGGGCGAGTATTATTTATTTACGCTGCGTCTCGTGCCGTTATTTCCGTTTTTTATGATTAATTTATTGATGGGGTTAACGACGCTTAAAATCCGAACTTTTTATGGAGTCAGTCAAGTGGGAATGCTAGCAGGAACGCTGGTTTATGTGAATGCGGGGACACAATTAGGTAAGCTGGAATCATTATCGGGGATTTTGTCGCCAATTTTGGTGGGTTCATTCGTTTTGTTAGGCTTGTTTCCACTGATTGCCAAAAAAATCGTGGAGAATTTTCCCCATGAATAAGCCGAAAAAGTTTGATAACAATTTAGTGGTGATTGGTGCGGGGGCTGCGGGCTTAGTCACTGCCTATATTGCCGCCGCTGTTAAAGCCAAAGTCACGCTGATTGAAAAACACCAGATGGGTGGGGATTGTTTAAATACCGGTTGTGTGCCGTCTAAAGCTTTGTTACGGTCAGCGAAATTTTTGGCACAAAACCGCCGTGCCGCTGAATTTGGTATGAAATCTGCCGCCGTTGATTTTGATTTTGCTGAGGTGATGGAGCGAGTGCAAACGGTGA
>NQJH01000028.1 GCA_002256685.1 Methylococcaceae bacterium NSP1-2
TACAAGATCAAAACCAGTTAGCCCAAACTCAGACGGCTACTGCAACCAGCTTAGTCGCGGTTTATAAAGCCTTAGGCGGGGGCTGGGAAACGCATAATTAAGCTAATTCCTGCCATTGCTTATCACGCAATATCTGCAATGGTTGATAATTACTTTTATACGCCATTTTTTGACAGGCTTGAATCCAAAAACCAAGATATAAAAATTCTTTTTGTTGCCGTTTTGCTTGTTCAATTTGCCACAATACCGCGTACACACCCAAACTGTAATTAGAAAATTGAGGATCAAAAAACGTGTAAACTGCTGATAACGCATTATCTAATTGATCTACGACAGCAATACCGGCTAATTCATTGTTAATTGAAAATTCAACAAACACGGTATCGCACCACGAACTACTGAGAAAACTAATGTAATCGCTGGGACTAGCTTCCGCCATATCACCCCCCGTATGGCGTGTCTGTTGATAACGTAAATACAGCTCGTAATGGGCTAGTTCAAAGCGGGCGGGTTTAATAACTACTTTGGTCTGGCTATTTTTTTGTAGACACCGCAGTTGGCTACGATTGGCTTTGAATTGCTTGACGGCAAGTCTTGCTGGAATACACGCCGCGCAATGTGGGCAATGCGGTATATACACTTCATCACCGCTACGACGAAAACCTTGTTTAATCAGTTGCCCATAAATCGATGTGCTGAGTGGGTATGATGGATGCACAAAAATGGACTGACTTTGTTGGTCATCGAGATAGCTACAAGGATGAAGTTGAGTTAAAACCAGTGGAATAGAATTCATAAGTGCTGCCAAGCGGATTCATTAACAGGGAGGTCACAATATTGTTCAAGGTGCTTTACAAACGTGCAGCGGTCTATCTCTTCAGCCCCTAAACTTTGCAAATGATTGGTGTGTACCTGACAATCAATGAGTTGATAATGCCAGATTTTAAGCTGTTCAACCAAGCTAACAAACGCAACTTTAGAGGCATCGGTTTTGGTGTGAAACATGGATTCGCCAAAAAATACTTGTCCTAATGCCACGCCATACAAGCCACCGACTAATTCATCGTTAAACCACACCTCTACCGAATGCGCGTAACCTCGTTCATGTAGCTCAATATAGGCTTGGTTGATGTCGGTGGTTATCCAGGTTCCTGCCTCATCTTTGCGCGGCTCTGCACACGCGGCGATGACTTGCGCAAAGGCTTTATCAAAACTGACGGTAAACACATTCTTACGCAACGTTTTAGCAAGACTACGCGATACGATGAGTTTGTCTGGAAACAGCACTAAACGCGGATCAGGCGACCACCATAAAATAGGTTCATCAGGATTGTACCAAGGGAAAATACCGCGTCGATACGCATTGAGTAGCCGCTCGGTGGATAAGCAACCACCAACTGCTAATAAGCCATCGGGTTCACGCAAGGCTTTATACAACGGCGGAAATGCTTGTGCGGGATTATTGGGGTCAAGGAGTGTCAGTCGCATGGTTTTTTAATGGGTAATTTTCTCGTTCCCACGCGAGGCGTGGGAAGGCAGTTTCAACGCGCTGCGTTGAATAGTAGACCGCAGCGCGGTCTGTATGAATTCCCACGCAGCGCGTGGGAACTAGGTAAAAACACCGTGTGCATATAAAATTAAAAGGTATTACACCAATTCATCAAGGAATTTTTCAGCATCTAACGCCGCCATACAACCAGCACCCGCTGAAGTAATGGCTTGTTTGTAAACCGAATCCATCACATCCCCTGCGGCAAAAACACCTGCAACGCTAGTCGCAGTCGCATTGCCATGAATACCACTGTTTACTTTAATATAGCCGTGATCCATGTCTAACTGACCTTCAAAAATCGAGGTGTTAGGGGTGTGACCGATAGCAATAAATACGCCGTGAACATCGAGTTCTTTAGTCGAACCGTTTTGCGTGTTTTTAATGCGTAAGCCTGTTACGCCCATGTCATCACCTAGCACTTCATCCAATTGATAGTTCCATTCAATTTCGACGTTACCGCTTTTGGATTTTTCAATCAGTTTGTCAGACAGAATTTTCTCAGAACGGAATTTATCGCGGCGATGTACGATGGTGACTTTGGAGGCGATATTGGCTAAATACAAGGCTTCTTCAACCGCTGTATTTCCGCCACCGATAACGGCGACAGGTTTATTACGGTAGAAAAAACCATCACAAGTGGCACACGCAGACACGCCTTTGCCTTTAAATGCTTCTTCAGAATCTAAGCCTAAATAACGCGCAGATGCACCGGTGGCAATAATCAACGCGTCACAAGTATAAGTGTCTGAATCGCCAGTTAAGGTAAACGGACGGCTGGATAAATCTGCGGTGTGTATGTGATCGAAAATAATTTCAGTATTAAAACGCTCAGCGTGTAGGCGCATTCTTTCCATTAAATCGGGACCTTGTAAGCCTTCGACATCACCCGGCCAGTTATCGACTTCGGTGGTGGTGGTTAATTGACCGCCTTGTTGTATTCCTGTAATCATCACAGGATTAAGATTAGCCCGCGCCGCATAAACAGCGGCGGTGTAACCCGCAGGCCCTGAACCTAGAATTAATAAACGGCAGTGTTTGGTGTTACTCATTAAGGAAATCCTCTGTAGTTGTCAGTTGAGGGTGAGCTTTGCAAACCCCAACAAAAATGGCGTGTGATGTGTTGGGGTTAGGTACGAACTCCAACCTACAATGCGTGAATTATGGCGGCAAACCCGCATTTGGTAAACGTTATTTTTCTGCTAAGCGTTGTTGCCAGATGGCGATTTTTACCTGTAGTTCGGTTAAATTAACCGTAGTCAATTGACGATTATGTAATAAACGTTTACCTGCCACCCATACATCAGTGACTTGCTGGCGACTCGCGGAATACACAATGTGGGATAAAGGATCATATAAAGGCTGGGTTTCGAGTGTATTCAAATCAATAGCAATAACATCGGCAGCTTTGCCAATACGCAATGAACCAATTTCATCTGCTAAGCCTAAGGCTTTCGCGCCGTTAATGGTTGCCATGCGTAACACAGTCATAGCAGACACCGCACTGGCATCCTGCGCGACCGCTTTACCTAATAACGCCGCTGTGCGCATTTCGCCAAACATATCCAAATCATTATTACTCGCCGCGCCATCGGTGCCTAAAGCGACATTAATCCCAGCATCTAAACATTTAGCAACTGGGCAGAAGCCACTGGCAAGTTTTAAATTAGATTCAGGGCAATGCACGATGTGTGCGCCTACTTCGGCTAACAGTATGATTTCTTCATCGGTTAATTGCGTAGCATGAACGGCAACTAAAGACGCATTGACTAAACCTAATTCTTGCAACCGTTGTAAAGGACGCTTGCCTGTGTGTTCCAGTGCTTGTTCGATTTCATACAGGGTTTCATGAACATGAATGTGAACAGGGCGTTGCAATTGCTGTGCATATTGACCAGTTTTTTGCAACGGTGCATCGGAGATTGTGTAAGGTGCGTGCGGTGCAAATGCGGTATTGCATAAACTTGAATCACGCAGTTGTTCATGTAGGGTTAAGCCTTTGCTGAGATACTCATCACTGTCTTTTGCCCAGACGCTAGGAAAATCAATGACAATCAGCCCTACCGTGGCGCGGATGCCCGCCTGTTGTGCTTGTTGCGCAGTGATGTCAGGGAAAAAATACATATCGTTAAAACAGGTCGTACCGCCGCGTAGCATTTCCGCAATCGCTAAATCAGTACCGTCTTTAACAAATTCCTCACTCATCCATTTCTGTTCTAATGGCCAGATATGATTTTGTAACCACTCCATTAAGGGTAAATCATCGGCAATACCACACATTAAATTCATCGCGGCGTGAGTGTGGCTATTGATAAGTCCGGGCAATAAGACGTGATTTTCTAAGGTCTCGACGGTCGTACCTTGATAGCGTTGTTTAGCCAATTCAGTGGGCAATAAATCAATAATTCTGCCGTCATGAATAACTAAGCTGTGGTGTTTGAGTGTATCGAATGGCGGTTCTACGGGTATAATCCAGCCAGCGTGTATAAGTATATCAACTATCATGGTGAGTTCCTGTGGTTAGTTGTAGTGATTATAACTTTTTAATATTAGGTTTAAATAAACAATGACAAAACAACATAAAGAAACTGTACAAGCCTTGCAATGGACAGGTGACGCGCTGAAAGTATTAGATCAGCGACGCTTGCCTGAACACATTATTTATGACGATTGCAAAGATGCGGCTGAGGTCGCAAAAGCCATTACCAGTATGCGTGTGCGTGGTGCACCTGCGATTGGTATTGCTGCCGCTTATGGTGTCGTATTATCGGTGCGCAAACATTATGCGCAATCTAATCACTGGCGACAAAAGGTGGTTGCCGATATTGATTTACTGGGAAAATCCAGACCCACTGCGGTGAATTTATTTTGGGCATTGGATCAAATGAAGGCAACTTTAAGCCAACAATCGACTAATCCGTTAGCGGCAATTTTAGCCTGTGCAGAAAAAATTCATGCCGAAGATATTGCTGCTAATCACAAAATGGGTGAATTAGGGGCTGATTTATTGACTGGCTCTAAAGGCGTATTAACACACTGTAACACGGGCGCGTTAGCGACAGGCGGTTATGGGACGGCGTTAGGCGTAATTCGTAGCAGTTATCGCCGACAACCCCTGAGCGTCTATGCGGGCGAAACCCGTCCTTGGTTGCAAGGAGCGAGATTAACCGCATGGGAATTAGCACAAGAAAATATTCCCGTCACATTAATTGTCGATTCAGCCGCCGCGTGGCTGATGAAAACAGGGGCGATTGATTGGGTAATCGTCGGAGCAGATCGCATTACTGCGAATGGTGATGTGGCTAATAAAATTGGTACTTATGCGTTAGCGGTACTGGCACAACAACATGATGTTAAATTGATGGTAGTGGCACCGACCACCACAATAGATTGGGGCATTAATCAAGGCGACCAAATAAAAATCGAAGAACGTGACCCGCGTGAACTATTACCCGATTGCTACCTTGAAGACGATTCTATCGTCAGTGCGTGGAATCCTGTATTTGATGTTACGCCTGTGGAACTGATTAGCGCGATAGTCACAGAACGCGGCGTGATTCTAAATCCAGCAACAGGGCAAGGGCTGAGGGCATTAAAATGATCCTGATTAAAAAAGCCAATAATCCACTGATTGCGACCGGCTTTTTATTCAAAGGACTGAAATTATTGACTAACCCTAAGCTGCGAGCTTTCATTCTGATTCCGATTTTAATCAATATCGTGCTGTATAGCGTGGCATTAGCTTTGGGTTATTACTATGTCGATGAACTGATTACGCAAGCGATTCCAGACTGGTTACATTGGTTGAGTTGGATATTATGGCCGTTATTTTTTATTGGCTTTTTTGTGATCAGTTTTTTTAGCTTTACGGTGTTAGCGAATCTGATTGCCTCGCCGTTTTATGGGCTATTAGCGGCAAGAACGCAATCACTCATCAGCGGTGACGCGCAAATTGTTGAACAACCCATATCTCAAGTGTTGATTGCGGAATCAAAGCGCGTGCTGTACATCATCACGCGGATGTTGCCGTTGTTGATTTTATTTCTGATTCCGGTCATTAATGTCATCGCCTCGTTTGTGCTGGCAGTATTTGGCGCGTGGTGTTTAGCCATGGAATATCTAGCCTACCCGTTGGAAAATGAAGGCTTGCTATTCGTTGAGCAAAAGCAGTTACTTAAAAGTGTGCGATTAGGGGCGTTAAGTTTTGGCGGTGTCACTATGCTAGGCTTAACACTCCCCGTGTTAAATATCATCATCGGTCCTGCGGCAGTCATTGGTGCAACACTGTATCTTTATGAGATGCGTGAAAAGCCAGAAGAAGAGCAAGAAATTAGCACCGAAGCCGTACAACAATAATCATTGTAGAGTGGACAGGTTTTTTGCCCACCCTACCAATTATTCTGCTTGATTGGGCAATGGCTGCACCAACTGCCAAAACTGTAAAGGTTGATAAACGACACCAGCGGGGGAGCTAATCGATTCCATCAACGCAAATTGGTTGGCATCCCAGATTATTGGTTTGAAAACTGCCGTTGGCTGCTCGCGAATATGACGGGCGAGGGTCAGATGAGGACAATACGGGCGGGTGTCGAGTTTTATATTCAAAGCAGCAAGCAGTGTTGATAAATGTGTCACTAAATTGGCTGCGGCTAATTCTGGTTGTGAGCAAGTTAAGCACAATACCTTTGCCTTACGCCAATATTCTAGTTGATCAAATACAAGGCTGATGGTTGGCATTCTGACGGGCATTGTAATATCTATAATTTTTGGTACAAGTTCGTCCTCGACAGGACCAATGAAGGCTAAGGTTTGCCGAGACGAAAGGGGTAACGCAGTGCTGATTTGTTGGAGTGCTTGTCTGGTGTTGTCATCAGGCAATAAGGCAAAAAATAATCGGCTCATTTCATTCCCTCAATGATTCTAAAAATACGATTTGCATTATTTCCGCGCTACTGTGTCACTGCGGATGAGTTTATTTTCACGGCAATAGCTAAAGCTATTGGACTCCGGTTGTTGCTTAAATTAATGGCAGTGATGCGAGTGTGTAGAAATTATAAGCTGTGTGAGCAGTTTTGAGCATCGGAGTTCAAAAACACGTTTTTGAACTCCGATTTTTGTAAGTTATTTACTGAACAAAGCATACAAAGATTTATTTTTCAGTCCCAGTGCCGACTCATGTACAGCTTCAGAGAGGGTAGGGTGGGCGTGTATGGTTCTGGCTAAATCTTCGCTACTGGCAGAAAATTCCATTGCTAGCACCGCCTCGGCAATCAGTTCAGAAGCATGTGCGCCGATGATGTGAACACCCAGTAACGCATCGGTGTCAGCATGAGCAATGATTTTAACCAGTCCTTCCGTTTTTCCAGTGGCTTGAGCGCGGGCGTTGGTTTTTAGTGGAAAACTACTGACTCTGATGGCTTCGCCCATCGCATGTAAGGCTTGTTCCGTTTGACCAACCCACGCAATTTCAGGATCGGTATAAATAACGCTAGGCAGAATGTCGTAGTCAATAGAGTTGTTGATACCCGCGATTTGTTCAGCAACAAATACCCCTTCTTCAATGCCTTTATGCGCTAACATCGGGCCCAGTAAGGATAAATCACCGATGGCATAAACGCCCGGTAGATTGGTGCGGCAGTTTTCATTGACATGCACATAGCCATTTTCATCCAGTAGTAAATCCGCTTTAGGGTCAGCTAGGTTTTCAGTATTAGGCGTTCGACCTGAGGCAACAATTAGTTTGTCTACGCGCAGGGTGTGTGTACCGTCTCGATCTTCGTAGTTGATAACCACTTTTTTGTGATCTTTTTTAGCCGATGTCACGCGTGCGCCCATGCGTAAATCCAGCCCTTGTGCGCTGTAAATTTGGTAGGCTTCAATGGCTAGCTGTTGATCCACTAACGACAAAAAGTTTTCTTGCGCATCCAGTAGCACGACTTCTGCACCAAGCCGACTCCATATACTGGCTAATTCAAGTCCCACTACGCCTGCACCAATAATTGCTAATTTTTTAGGGACAGAGGTCAGGTTTAACGCGGCAACCGAATCAATAATGAACTCATTGTCTACAGGTGCGCAGGCTAATTTAACCGGCGAGGCACTGGTTGCCAGAATAATATGATCTGCCTCAAGAATAACAGGCGGACGATTTATATCATCAACCGGCGTGGCTTCGACTTGTCGATTATTTAGTAGTTTACCTCTGGCAGGGTAGCGGTCAATGTGATGGTAAGCAAAGGCTTCAGCAATATTCAGTCTGAGGGTTTGAATAATGTCGTCTTTACGTTGAATCATAAGCGGCACATCGAGTGTAATCGCTTGCGCGGATATACCGTGTTTTTTTAAATCGTGAGTGAGCGTATGGTAAATTTTGGCAGATTCCAACAAGGCTAACGAAGCAAGGCAACCTGCATTGAGAAAAAACCCGCCTAGCCCGCTTTGACCATTTTTATCCAGCCAATTATCAATACAAGCGGTCTTTAAGCCGAGTTGCGCACAACGCAGAGCGGCGGTGTAACCCGCCGGTCCTGCACCGATGACGATAACGTCGTAATGTGTTGATGTGTTTGTCATAGTCTTAAATGTTCAGCAGTAGGTGAGCGGGCGATTCCAGACATTCTTTGATGGTGACTAGAAACTGTACAGCTTCACGACCATCGACTAAGCGGTGGTCATAAGAAAGAGCAAGATACATGATGGGGCGAATAACAATTTGACCATTTTCAACCACGGCGCGTTCCTTGATGGCGTGCATTCCTAAGATAGCGCATTGCGGTGGGTTGAGTATCGGTGTAGATAGCATTGAACCAAACACGCCACCATTGGTAATAGTGAAGGTACCGCCTTTTAAATCATCATAGGTTAAGCTGTTGTTACGGGCTTTTGTGCCGTAATCGCTAATGCTTTTTTCGATACCGGCAAAATCCAGTTGATCGGCATCACGCAACACGGGAACGATTAAACCTTTCGGTGTGCTAACAGCGATACCTAAATCGTAGTAGCCGTGATAAATGATGTCAGTCTCATCAATAGAGGCGTTGACCGCAGGAAACTTTTTTAATGCTTCAATAGAGGCTTTAACAAAAAATGACATAAAACCCAGTTTAACTTCATGTTTTTGTTCAAAGCGGGTTTTGTATTGGTTACGCAGGTCTATCACCGCTTGCATATTCACTTCATTAAAAGTGGTCAGCATGGCCGCATTTTGTTGGGCTTGTAACAAGCGTTCGGCGATTTTTGCGCGTAAGCGGGTCATCGGAACGCGTTGTTCTGGGCGTAAATTTGACGGCGGCAGAATGGTGTTAACTGTTTGTGTGGGTTCTGCTACGGGCGGTGGTGTGATGGCGACGGTTTTTTCGGGGTTTTGTTTATTCAGGTGATCGATGATGTCGATTTTAGTGAGGCGACCACTTTTACCGGTGCCGATTATTTCCGCAGGATTGAGCGCGTTTTCATGAACTAAGCGGCGCACTGACGGACTGAGCGGAATATCAGCTTCTTTATGAGGCTCAGGTGTTTTAGTTTCGCTGGCGGGTGATGACACCGCTGCTGCTGGCACGGCTTGTACGACTCCCTCATCTATTATCGCCAGTAATTCGCCGCCGGTGACTATCGCGCCACTTTCTTTGAGTATTTGGCGCAGAACACCTGCTTGTGGGGCGGAGACTTCCAGCGTGACTTTATCGGTTTCCAAATCAACGAGGCTGTCGTTTTTATTAACAGTGTCGCCGGCTTGTTTGTGCCAAGTAATCAGGGTTGCATCAGCAACAGATTCGGGTAAAGGGGGTACTAAAACTTCAATGCTCATATTATTTTCCTGAAAGTTTGCCGTATAGCGCGTCATGAACGACGGCTTTTTGTTGTTCGATATGGACGTGAAATTTACCGACCGCAGGGGCGGCAGAGGGTTCGCGTCCCGCGTAAGTGACGCTGATGCGTGAATCTAGGCTATCAATAAAATGATGATTTGAATGATACCAAGCCCCTTGATTTTTAGGTTCTTCCTGACACCAAACAAATTCCTTTAAATGTGCGTATTTGGCTATTTCTGCTTTAAATAAATCGCTAGGAAACGGGTACAGTTGTTCAAGTCGCGCGATGGCAACGTGTTTAAGATCCTCTTCACGACGCGCTTCTAGTAAATCGTAATACACTTTACCTGCACAAAAAACCAGTCGGGTGACCTTTTTTGGATTGAGGTCATCTTGCTCACCAATCACAGGCTGAAACTGTCCTGTAGTTAGGTCTTCCAATGTGGAAACCGCGAGTTTATGACGCAATAAACTTTTTGGACTCATCACAATCAAGGGTTTTCGATAGGGTCGGATCATTTGCCGCCGCAATAAGTGAAAAATTTGTGCGGGGGTGGTTGGTGTACAAACCTGCATATTATGTTCGGCGCACAGCTGTAAATAACGTTCTAATCGCGCTGAGGAATGTTCAGGTCCTTGCCCTTCAAAACCATGCGGCAATAACATGACTAAACCACATAATCGCCCCCATTTGGTTTCGCCCGAACTAATGAATTGATCGATAACCACTTGCGCACCGTTGGCAAAATCGCCGAATTGCGCTTCCCAAATCACTAAAGTATTCGGCATGGTGGTGCTATAACCGTATTCAAAACCCAATACTCCCGCTTCGGACAGTAGCGAATCAAAAATCTGCACATCACCTTGATCTTCAGCGACATGTTTAATAGGGATGTAAGTTTTGTTATTGATTTGATTGTGTAATACGGCATGACGGTGAACAAACGTACCACGACCGACATCCTGTCCTGTTAAACGAATATCGTATTTTTCCGCCGCTAGCGTGGCATACGCTAAATTTTCAGCAAATCCCCAATCTAAGGGCATTGCACCTGCGGCCATTTTGCGACGGTTTTCCATGACTTTAGCCACACGCGGATGTAATTCAAAGCCTACCGGTAACTGCTGTAGTCGGTCATTACAAAACCGTAACTGTTCCATTGTGATGGTCGTATCACAAGGCGACTCCCAACTGTTATTGAGAAATTGGTTCCATTGGTTGGTGTACGGATAATGATCCCCCGCTAATACGGGTCTTGATACCACTTGACCGGTTTCTAATAAGTTTTGGTAATCCTGCTCCATCGCTGTTGATTGTTCTGGCGTAATAATGCCTTCGTTAATCAGTTGTTCTGCATACAGTTTGCGTGTGGTTTTGTGACTACGAATCTTTTTGTACATCAACGGCTGCGTGGTGGCCGGCTCATCCGCTTCGTTATGCCCTAAGCGACGATAACAAATAAGGTCAATGACCACATCTTTTTGAAAGGTCATGCGAAAATCCAGCGCGAGGCGCGTCACAAATAATACTGCTTCGGGATCGTCACCGTTGACGTGAAACACGGGGGCGTGAATCATGCTGGCAATATCGGTGCAGTACAAGGTAGAACGGGCATCTTGTGGATTACTGGTGGTAAAACCAATTTGATTGTTAATGACGATATGCACTGTTCCGCCGGTGGCAAAGGCGCGAGTTTGTGACATATTGAGGGTTTCCATGACAATACCTTGTCCTGAAAAAGCGGCATCACCATGAATTAAAATAGGAATAACGGTGGCTTTACCTTCTTCTTTGCCGGTACGATCTTGGCGGGCTTTAACCGACCCTTCTACCACGGGATTGATAATTTCCAAATGTGACGGGTTGAATGCCAGTGTTAAATGTACCGGACCGCCTGAGCTTTCAACATCCGATGAAAAGCCCATGTGATATTTAACATCACCTGAACTCACCCCCGGTGAGGGTTTAGATTTACCGACAAATTCATCAAATAAACTGGCTGGGCTTTTACCCAAAATATTCACCAGCACATTTAAACGCCCCCGATGCGCCATGCCGATGACCACTTCTTTAACGCCTTTAGCCCCCGCGCATTGAATGAGTTCATCTAACACAGGAATTAAGGCTTCACCGCCTTCTAAAGAGAAGCGTTTTTGCCCGACAAATTTATTTTGTAAATGCGTTTCTATACCTTCTGCTGCGGTGAGTAATTTGAGCGTCCAGTATTTTTTTTCAGGGTCGGTGACTAAGTTGGTTTTAGAACTTTCTAAACGAGCAATTAACCAGCGGCGAATTTGGGTGTCAACGATGTGCATGTATTCAGAGCCAATACTGCCACAGTAGATTTCTTTCAAGCTGGTAATAATGTCGCGTAACGGCAATCTGTCGATACCATATAACGCGCCGGTATCGAATAGTGTGTCCATATCAGGTTCAGCCAGACCGTAATAACTAGGATCAAGATCAGGTGGGGGCGGGGCAGTATTTCCTAATGGATTATTGTTTGCCATTTGATGCCCGCGCACACGGTAATGGTTAATCAACCGAGCCACAGCGGATTGTTTTTGGACGCTTTCTTGAGTAAAGCCTTGTAATTGTGCCAGTCTGTTGGGTGATTTTATTGCCAGTTGCGCAAAGCGTTCGACCACTGCACTGTGTGGGGTTTCATAATCACTACCTTGATGAATGGTTTTGAACTGTTCTCGCCAACTCGATTCTACTGACTCAGGGTCTTCTAAAAACCGCTCATACATATTTTCAATGAAACTGGCGTTACTGCCATAGAGAGAAGATGAATCTTGAAAAAGCGTAATCAATTTACTCATTAATAGTAGTTATCCAACTTGTGCTGTGAAAGTTTCTCTTTATGGTAAGTCCGAAGTCGTTTATTGCCAAGTGCTAGCGTGCTAACTGCTTATATTTTTAGGGTATAGGAACAAATATTATTTTTTGACTTAAAAAAAAGCCCCATCGTTAGGGGCTTTTTTATACACTGATTGTGTAATTATTTATGGCTGATACCTGCCGCAATTCTTTTACCGCGTTCTTCACTGGCTTTTTCAATTTTTGAAAAAACGCGTAATATGTCACTGGCGGAGATGATACCTAATAAATGGTTTTCTTTATCAACCACGGGTAATGCGCCAATTCGATTGTTTGCCATAATAGTCGCCGCTTCGGAGGCATAGGAATCAGCGTGAATAGTGATGACACCACGGTGCATGATGTTTTGTACTTTTTTATGAACTACATGCAGTTCTGAAGTGCCTTCGATAACATTGGAGTTATTTTTGGGACCTAATACTTTGTACAGGTCTCGGTCGGAAACGATACCAATGACTTTGCCTTTTTCGACGACAGGTAAATGACGAATTTTTTCATAGTGAATAAGAAAAAACACACGATCAATCAAATCGTGCTGTTCGACGGTAAATACTTTGGTGGTCATTAAATCTTCAACACGCATTATAAAGGACTCCTACAATAAAATGAATTTCGCAAGGATAGGGAAATAAACATATTTTTACAAGAGATAAAATATGATGTGTTATAAAATATGCTATTCAGTCATAAACTTTACGATTATGACTTAGTTAACCTCTTCGTTATTTCAATATTTAACCGTCGTAGCGACACAATGGAGTCATTTCATGCGGATCATTTTGTTAGGAAGTCCCGGTTCGGGCAAAGGCACTCAGGCTCAGTTTATTACCGAAAAATATGCTATTCCACAAATTTCAACAGGGGATATGTTGCGTGCTGCGGTACGCGAAGGATCACCGTTAGGGATTGAAGCTAAAAAAGTCATGGATGCAGGTGGTTTAGTTTCTGACAGTATTATTTTAGGGCTGATTAAAGAGCGTATTACCCAAGCCGATTGTAAAAATGGTTTTTTGTTAGATGGTTTCCCGCGTACTATTGCGCAAGCAGAAGGACTGGAAGCAATGGGTGTTATTATCGATAACGTCATTGAAATCGTGGTTGCTGATGAGGAAATCGTTAAACGTATCGCAGGTAGACGGGTACATTTATCCTCAGGACGCACCTATCATGTGCTGTTTAATCCGCCTAAAGTGGAAGGCATTGATGATGTCACAGGCGAAGCACTGATTTTGCGTGATGATGATAAAGAAGAAACCGTGCGTAAACGCCTCAGTGTTTATCATGAGCAAACTAAACCCTTAGTGGGTTATTATTCAGCCGCTGGGCAAGCCGCTAAATTCAATTCTATTGAAGGTGTCGGTAGCGTGGACGAAATTACGGCAAAAGTGTTTGCTATTTTGGGCTAAGCGTTGTGATTTGCAGCTAGGCTATGGTTGGTTATAACCGTAGCCTTTACGGCGACTTGCGGAAACATCGGTGATAATATAAATTAAAAATTTTTGAAAATGAGTGATGCAGTGGTATCAGTCTTAACAAAATGGAGAAAAATGTGACAAAACTGTATAACGTGGCAGTCGTTGGTGCGACAGGCGCAGTAGGCGAAGCGATGCTGTCTATCCTAGAAGAACGTAATTTCCCTGTTGGTGAAGTGTACGCATTAGCGAGTAGTAATTCGGTAGGCAAACGTATCCCATTCAAAGGTGGATCCTTAAACGTACAAGATTTGGCAACCTTTGATTTTTCTAAAGCGCAAATCGGTTTATTTTCGCCAGGTGCTAGCATTTCAGAAATTTACGCGCCTATCGCGGCGGCGGCGGGTTGTATTGTGATCGATAATACCTCACAGTTTCGTTATGACGACGATATTCCGCTGGTTGTTCCTGAGGTAAATCCCGAAAAAATCGCTGATTATAAAAATCGCGGTATTATTGCTAATCCTAATTGCTCAACGATTCAAATGTTAGTGGCATTAAAACCTATTTATGATGCAGTCGGTATTACCCGCATTAATGTTTGCACCTATCAAGCCGTATCGGGTACGGGTAAAGACGCTATTGAAGAATTAGGTAAACAAACCGCTAATTTGCTTAACTTACAGCCGATTGTGCCTAGCGTTTATCCCAAACAAATCGCTTTTAATGTCTTGCCGCAAATCGATGTCTTTATGGATAACGGCTATACTAAAGAAGAAATGAAAATGTTATGGGAAACTAGAAAAATTCTCGGTGATGACAGTGTACTGGTTAATGCAACAGCGGTGCGTGTTCCAGTTTTTTATGGTCATTCCGAAGCCGTGCATATTGAAACCCGCGACAAAATCACCGCTGAAGCGGTTAAAGCGTTACTTGAACAAGCCGAAGGCGTTACTGTGATAGATGAGCGTGTTGACGGGAGTTATCCTACCGCAGTGACTGAATCGGCGGGGCATGATAATGTGTTTGTTGGACGTATTCGCGAGGATATATCGCATCCACAAGGAATTAATTTATGGGTGGTTGGTGATAATGTGCGTAAAGGTGCAGCACTAAACAGCGTGCAAATTGCAGAAGTGCTGGTAAAAAAATACATCTAGGCTAAGCTTGTCTGTATATTTTACTGTTGGTGGTATAAGACTGTGGTAACTCGTGTGAAGGAGAGTGGAGTGCGTAATTTAACTAAAACTTTGGCGATACTATCGTTACTGACCCCAGTTGTCGGGTATCCGTTAGGGATAGGCGATTTTAAATTGCATTCGGCTCTGAATCAAAATCTAAATGCTGAAATTCCATTAACCTTGTCGGCGGGGGAAAATGCCGCCGACATAAAGGTGAGTTTAGCCCCGGCAGCTAAATTTGATGAAGCGGGTGTACCGTGGACTTACTTCCTGTCGAAAATTAAATTTCAAACAGTTATTGGCTCTAATGGCTCGGTGGTCATTAAAGTGAGTTCAAAAGAAGCCCTGAAAGAGCCTTTTTTAAATTTGTTGGTCGAAGTCAGTTGGCCTAAAGGCAGTTTATATCGTGAATTCACGGTACTTATTGACCCGCCTTCAACTTATAAATCCCCCGTCCCTATTGTTACACCAGTCGCAGCTGGCAAACCATCCGTAATTACTACTGCACCAGTTGTCGCGGGTAAACCGCCCGTAGTTGCAACTGCACCAATCGTTGCGGGCAAACCGTCTGTAGTTGCTACTGCGCCAATCGTTGCGGGCAAACCGTCTATAGTTGCTACTGCGCCAATCGTTGCGGATAAAACAACACCCATAGTCACTACTGCACCAGTCATCACAGGTAAACCGCCCGAAAATGTTCAGCATAGCGGTGGTAGCAGTTATGGTCCGATACATAAAAAAGAGACGTTGTGGAGTGTCGCGGTAAAATTTAGTAAAGAACGCAATGTATCTGTTGAACAAATGCTAATGGCGATCTACGAAGCCAATCCTGATGCGTTTCATAGAAACAATGTGTTTGGTTTAATGTCTGGCGAAACGCTACAAATTCCCGAAAGAGAAGCGGCGGTAATATTATCCAGTGAAGAGGCGACAGCAGCCTACGGTCTACAAAAAAAAGCGTGGAAAAGTGGCGCAACCTTGCCGCGTGTTAGTGATACAAGTACCGTTGCTGTTGCTACCACAAAAGAGTTTGTAAATGCGCCTATTTCAACGCCAGTCCAGCCATTAAAACCAGAAAGCTCAGGTATAGTCTTCTCAGGCGATAATCAAAAAAAAATTACTACCCAACCGATAGTAACGCCAGAAATAATAGCTAAGGAAAAGCCTGTATCACCAATGGTGGTACCACCAGCACCAGTGAAGCAACAAACTGTATCACCAGCGGAGGAAATGGCTGCATCACCAACAGACGCTGTCTTATTGGATAAGGTAGCCGCACTTGAGAAACAATTAAAGGCAACGAAAAAAGCACTTGCCAGCAAAGAAAAACAGATTGACCAGATAAAAAGTCAACCTCTGGTAGTCTCTGAAGTTGCAAAACCTACTACGACCGTTGAAGTAACGCCTGCTCCGCCTGTTGAGGTAAAACCGGTTACGCCCGTTGAGATAAAGTCTGCTGCACCCGTTGAGGTAAAGCCCGCTACACCTATTGAGGAAAAACCCGCTACCCCTGTTGAGGTAAAGCCCGCTACCCCTGTTGAGGAAAAACCTGCTACCCCTGTTGAGGTAAAGCCCGCTACACCTGTTGAGGAAAAACCTGCTAGGAAAAACCTGCTACCCCTGTTGAGGTAAAGCCTGCTACCCCTGTTGAGGTAAAGCCTGCGATACCGCTTGGAACAATAAAGCCAGCAGCACCGTTTGAACTGATAAAGCCTGTTGCGCAACTTGAAGCAATGAAGTCAACGATGCCAGTTGAGGAGATAAAGCCAGCTCCGCCTGTTGAGGTAAAACCTGCTGTACCCGTTGAAGTAAAACCTGCTACGCCCGTTGTACCAACTGAAGAGCTAGGCTTAATGGAATCATTAGATCCCTATTATCTGATAATTGGTGGTGGCGGTTTGGGCTTACTAGCACTACTAGGTGGACTTTGGTGGAGAAAACGTAAAATTACTATGGAAACGGATATGTTTCCTTCTTCAACTACCAGTAAAGTCGAATTTAAAAGTGTTTCACCTATAATAGCTGGTGAAAGTAATGCAGAAAATGACTTGAATACAGCGACTAATGAATCTGAATTTCAAGGTAAGAGTATTTTCGATCCTGATTGGAATATTGTTGATATTGATGATGCGGAGCAAAATGACATTGATCCGATTGCCGAAGCGGATGTTTATTTAGCTTATGCACGTTATCAGCAAGCAGAGGAGCTAATGCGTGATGCCATTAAAGATCAGCCACAGCGTGATGAATGTAAATTGAAGTTGTTGGAAATTTTTTATGCAAGTGAAAATAAAGAGGCTTTTGAAGCGTACGCAGGTGAATTAGCGAGAGCTGGCAAAAAAAGTGATACTGATTTTTGGGAAAAAGTGATGGAAATGAGCAGCGAAATCTGCCCAGATTTACCATTATTTTCTTCTGAGACCAATGGCAGTGAAACGATAAGTAGCCCCGCTTCAACTCTATCGAAAGAAGAACCTGATAGTTCACACGCATTCGAATCGCATACTGCGGCAACACAACCGGCAGACAGCACAGACGACTTTGAGTCGTTTGATTTTGATGACAACGTAACCGCAACGACTCAAAAAGAAGAAGTGTCTTTGGTAAAGGATTTGTCGGGTTTCGATGATTTCGGAAACGACGTTATTACCGATAAACAACGAGACAATAAAAGCGATAAGATTGTTTCTTCCCCAGAAAGCGATGAATCTAATCAGGTTAAAGACGACTTCGAGTCATTTGATTTTAACGACTTTGCAATGGATAAACCCGATGTAGCCGCAGTTGCTACAGACAGCCAACCTGTAGAGAGCAAAGACGACTTCGAGTCATTTGATTTTGACGACTTTGCAATGGATGAAACCGATGTGGCAGAGGTTACTACAGACAGCCAACCTTTAGAAAGCAAAGATGATTTTGAGTCATTTGATTTTGATTTAGCTCCAAAAAGTGCGAAAACAGACGAGTTGGCGGGTGATGCGGTTGATTTTGACTTTGACTTTGATATGCCGTTAACAGGATTGGATGGGCAAAATACTAGTCAACAAAGTAATTTTGGTACGCCTGATCTGACTGATATGGACGAGTTGGAAACAAAACTGGATTTAGCAAAAGCTTACATTGAAATGGGTGATGCAGAAGCAGCCAGAGATATTACCGAAGAAGTTCTTAAAAACGGTACAGATCAACAAAAAAAAACCGCTGAGACTATACTCAATCGTTTGAAGTAAACTTCTAATTCGAAAAAAAGCCCTTTACAGGGCTTTTTTTTTAAATAAATAACAAGAAAATTAGTACAGCAACGGCACTAACTAGCTTAATTTTATTACCGACCGACTCTCGCCAATAAGTCAAAATATTCGCTATTTCATCAGAAAAAAACATCAACAGTTGCTGTTTCTTTTCGCCATAAAACCGATGCCATCCCTTCCATAAACGATAAAACCCGTAGAATATAGCCGCTATCATTATATAGAAAACGACTATTTGAGTGCTGTGCAGCTTCGTATCAAAAACAACATCAATAATAAAATCCAGTGAAGCTTCAATCCATTCAAATAAGCTATGAATAACCCCCAGTAATAAGTGAAATACTTCCAAGGGTGCTGCAAAAAGAATGGCAATACCCGACCAGAACAATAGTCGGAATATCTTATGTTTATCTGGAAAATCTGGAAAATTCAAACTTAACTCCAAGGAAGCTAAAAATTTAAAGAGAACACTAAATTATTGCGTCCATACCCTAGCGTTTCTAAATAAACGCATCCATACGCCGTATTCACGCCAATCATCAGGATGCCATGAATTCTGTACGGTTCTAAAACAGCGTTCAGGATGAGGCATCATGATAGTAAAGCGTCCATCGGTGGTGGTTAAACCAGTAATACCGAACGGTGAACCATTAGGGTTTGCAGGAAAAGCGGTAGTGAGTGCGCCGTAATTGTCAACATAACATAATGCCACCGCTTGCGCATCAAATGCCGCTTGTGGATCACCCGAAAACACCGCCCGTCCTTCGCCATGCGCAATACTAACAGGCATTCTTGAACCTTCCATACCTGCAAATAATATGGAGGGTGATTTTTGTACTTCAACCATCGCCACACGCGCTTCAAATTGTTCAGAGGTATTACGCATGAAACGTGGCCAATGGTCTGCGCCTGTGATGATGTCTTTTAAGCCCGACATCATTTGGCAACCGTTACACACGCCTAAACCAAAGGTATCGGTGCGTTGAAAAAAGGCTGAAAATTCATCTCTAGCACGGGCATTAAATAAAATCGATTTTGCCCAACCACCGCCTGCACCCAGTACGTCACCGTAAGAGAAACCACCACACGCCGCTAATCCTGTAAAGTCATGTAAACTGACTCGACCGTGAATAATATCGCTGATATGCACGTCAACACTGGTAAAGCCTGCACGGTCAAATGCTGCCGCCATTTCCACATGACCATTCACGCCTTGTTCACGCAAAATGGCAATTTTAGGACGCGTTAGAGCAATAAACGGTGCGGCGACATCGTTATGAACATCAAAGCTGAGTTTGGTATGTAAACCAATGTCGTTGTCATCGGCGATACGGTCAAACTGTTGCTTAGCGCAATCGGGATTATCACGCAACGCCTGCATTCTATAGCTTACTTCTGACCACACGCGTTGCAGTTGAGCACGGCTGGCTGAGTAAATTAGTTCATCA
>NQJH01000215.1:0-1263 GCA_002256685.1 Methylococcaceae bacterium NSP1-2
TTTTTGTAGTCATTGTGGCGGTGATTCTTGCCATCTTCCAACATTGGCAAACGTCACTTTGTTTTGTCGTCGGTGCAGTTGCATCAGCGAGTGCGGGTTATTTAGGTATGTATGTGGCTGTGCGGGCTAACGTGCGTACTGCATCGGCGGCAAGTCGTGGCTTACATGAAGGTTTACGCGTTGCTTTCGGTAGCGGCGCGATTATGGGTATGTCAGTTGTGAGCTTTAGCTTAATTGGTATGACCGTATTGTATTTAATCTTTAACGGCGATCCTAATCAACTGGTTTATGTCACAGGCTTTGGTTTTGGTGCAAGTTCTATCGCTTTATTCGCTAGAGTCGGCGGTGGTATTTATACCAAAGCGGCGGATGTCGGTGCGGATTTAGTCGGTAAAATTGAAAAAGGCATACCTGAAGATGACCCCCGTAATCCTGCGGTTATTGCTGACAACGTTGGTGATAATGTCGGTGATGTTGCAGGTATGGGTGCTGACTTATTTGAAAGTTACAGCGGTTCAATTATTGCCGCTGCCACATTGGGCGCGGTGATTGGTGGTAATCATGCGGCGGCGTTTATTGGTTTGCCGTTTTTAGTCGCGGCTGTGGGCATTATTTCCAGTCTGTTTGGCATTTATATTGTCATCGGTGAAGAGCAAGATGTTACTCATGCTAGCCCTTTTTCGGATACGTCTTTTGCTGGACGTATTCATCATTTTCTTAGAAAACAAGTCGCTAAAATTGATGAAAAAGCCAGTTTAGAAGATTTATTAAAAGCCTTGCGTCGGTCGGTTTGGGGTGCTTCTGTCGTGGTATTAGGTCTGACTTTATTTGCGGTATTAATTTCAGGTGTCAGTATTAATTATTGGCTAGTGATTGTGGTCGGTTTGGTTGCAGGTAACGCTATTGCGTATGCGACTGAATATTTCACGGCTTATACAGAAAAACCCACACTGTCTATTGCTCATGCCACTCAAACAGGCGCGGCAACCACGATTATTCAAGGTTTGGCAGTGGGCATGATGAGTACTGTATTACCTGTATTAATTGTTGCATCGGCTATTTTGCTGAGCATCTGGTTAGGTCATAAAGCTGATGGTTCGATTACCGCAGGTCTTTATGCGGTTGCTTTAGCAGGTGTCGGTATGCTCAGCACGCTAGGTGTCACGCTGGCAACGGATGCTTATGGTCCTGTGGCTGATAATGCAGGCGGTATTGCAGAAATGGCGCATTTACCCAGTGAAGTGCGTCATCGTACTGATGCGT
>NQJH01000215.1:1307-5347 GCA_002256685.1 Methylococcaceae bacterium NSP1-2
ACTGATGCGTTAGATAGCTTAGGCAATACGACAGCGGCGACCGGTAAAGGGTTTGCGATTGGTTCAGCCATTCTAACCGCCTTAGCGTTATTAGCGGCTTATGTGACAGCGGCAAAAATCGAGCATTTAAACCTATTAGATCCCACCATGCTACCGGGAATTTTAATCGGTGCAATGATGCCGTATTTATTCTCAGCCCTCACCATGACCGCAGTCGGTAAAGCGGCGCAAGAAATTGTCGTTGAAGTACGCCGTCAATTTCTAACCATTGAGGGTTTAATGGAAGGCACAGGCAAACCTGATTATGCCGCCTGTGTCGGTATCAGTACCGAAACCGCGTTAAAAGAAATGGTTATCCCTGGAACATTAGCTGTGGTCGTACCGCTAGTTGTTGGTATGGTGCTAGGCAAAGAAGCCCTCGCAGGTATGCTGGTCGGTACTATGTCATCAGGCTTCCTATTAGCCGTCATGATGGCAAATGCAGGTGGTGCGTGGGATAACGCGAAAAAATTTATAGAAACAGGGCAATACGGTGGCAAAGGCTCAGAAGCGCATAAAGCGGCTGTTGTCGGTGATACTGTTGGTGATCCGTTTAAAGATACTAGCGGTCCTGCGTTAAACATTCTGATTAAATTGATGAGTATTGTCAGCTTAGTGTTTGCAACGTCATTTGGTACAGGTTGGTTTAGTTTTTAAACGCCCTTTGCGTGTCATTTGTTCAGTTGAACAAATGACACGTTTTAACAAGTGACAACACCCATCAAACAGCAATCGGTTTTGCAGCGTTAGCTAACAGAATTAAATGGATGTTCCAAAATGATAGTTTCGTTTCTATCAGAACCCGTTGATATAATAGTAACCTTAACGCCAACCAACGCTTCTAAGCGTTGAATGTAGGCTTTAGCATTATCAGGTAGCGCGTTAAAATCAGTCACACCCTCTGTTGTACCCGTTGCCCAGCCTGCCATGTATTCAATCACAGGCTGACATTGTTCGTATTGATCTGCACCCAGTGGCGCAGTTTCAGTCGTAACACCATTTAGATTATAAGCAGTACAAATACCGATAGTTTCTAAACCGTCTAATACGTCCAATTTGGTTAAACAGATACCGCTTAAACTGTTCAGTTTCGCAGATTTACGCATAGCTACAGCATCAAACCAACCACAGCGGCGTTTACGTCCTGTCGTCGCGCCAAATTCGTGTCCTTTTATGCCTAAATGTTCACCGTTAGCATCGTGCAGTTCAGACGGGAAAGGACCATTACCGACTCGTGTTGAATAGGCTTTAGTAATGCCCAGCACATAATCTAAGTCCAACGGTCCGATACCGCTACCGGTTGCCGCGCCGCCTGCGGTAGTGCTGGAAGAGGTAACATAAGGGAATGTGCCGTGATCTAGGTCTAATAACGCCCCTTGTGCACCTTCTAATAACAGGTTTTCACCTGCCGCTTGGCGTTGATAGAGGGCTTCGCTGACATCGGTGAGCATCGGTTTAATTTGTTCACCTAAACTCAGGGCTTCTGCTAGGGTTTGTTCATAATCAACTGCGTCCGTGTGATAGTAATTCACCAGCATGAAGTTATGATAATCCAGTAACTCTTTAAGTTTTTCGGCAAAAGTTTCTGGATTGAGCAAGTCTCCTGCGCGTAAACCTCTACGGCCTGCTTTGTCTTCATAAGCAGGACCAATGCCGCGTCCTGTGGTGCCGATAGCTTTACCGCCGCGTGCTTTTTCTCGTGCTTGATCAATGGCAACATGCACGGGCAAAATCAGCGTACAAGCTTCGCTGATTGATAATCGGTTTTTAACTTCAATGCCGGCTGTTTCTAACACGGCAATTTCTTCAAATAAGGCATTCAGCGATAACACCACGCCATTGCCTATCATGCACTGCACACCGTCATGTAATATGCCCGATGGAATCAGGTGTAACACGGTTTTTTTGCCGTTGATAACCAGCGTATGCCCTGCGTTATGCCCACCTTGAAAACGAATAACAGCGTCTGCTTGTTCGGTCAGTAAATCGACTAATTTACCTTTACCTTCGTCACCCCATTGAGTGCCGATGATTACGACATTTTTTCCCATAATTATTCCAGCTTTATAAGGGTCTGATGACCCATTGTTGATTAACGAATTCTAAAACAGCCGTGCAACCTAGGTCTTGGGCTGTCCCTGTTTGATCGGGTAGTTGCTGCACAACCGCTTGTTGGTCGGCGCGTAAGGCTCTTATTTTTTCAGTTAAAGCAGCATCGTCTAAATAAGGCGCGAAAATCAACGGACGCAATGGCTTTATGCAGGTTGTTTTACTTAGCGTAGCGAGTAGTTTTAAATCAGCACTAAATCCGGTGGCAGGACGGGCGCGACCAAATACGGCACCGATGTTGTCGTAACGCCCGCCTCTGGCAATTTCTCTACCGATAGATGGCACGAAAGCCGCGAATACCATACCTGTGTGATAGTGATAACCGCGCAATTCTGCTAAGTCAAAACTAATGGGCAAAGAGGGGAAACGTGCAGCTAGCTTGTCAGCAATGGCAACCAAATCCGCTAGAGCGTGTTGGACTTCCTCATTGGCATGAGCAAAAATTGTCCGTGCTTTGTTAAGGATTTCACGGTCGCCGTTTAATTTAGGCAAGTTTAAGAACAGGGTTTTCAGTTCATTGGCAATCGCATAACTGTCCATGAGTTCTGTCAGTTCTGGGCAGGCTTTGCGTTGCAACACGGCAAATAATTCACTTTCTTGGGCGGAGCTAAGCTGGGCTTGTTTGGCTAGAGCGCGGTAAATACCGACATGCCCTAAATCTAAATGCACATTTTGTAAACCTGTGATTGCCAGCATTTCCAGCATTAAGCGAATGACTTCAATATCGCTTTCTTTACCCGCATGACCGTAGAGTTCCGCGCCGATTTGCATGGGGCTACGCGTTTTTTCTAACGGATCACCGCGCGTGTGTAAAATCGTACCGACATAACACAAGCGTGTCGGCCAAGCGTGTTTCAAATTATGTGCGTCGATACGCGCCACTTGCGGGGTCATATCCGCTCGAATACCCAGCATTTCACCGCTGATTTGGTCGGTTAATTTGAAGGTTTGTAAGTCGAGATCATGACCTGCGCCTGTCAATAAAGAATCCAGAAAATCAATAAAGGGCGGAATAACCAGCTCATAGCCCCAGCAGGCGAACAGGTCTAAAAGCTGAGTGCGTAAGTTTTCCAGATGTTTGGCTTCTTCAGGTAAAATTTCTTCAATGCCATCGGGTAACAGCCAAGAGTCTTTTGCTTGCATGTTTTGTGTGTCCACTCAAACAAAACGCCCCGCCGAGGCGGAGCGTTTTAGGTTAATGTAGAGACGTTGCAAAGCAACGTCTCTACGATTCTTAAAATAGTCCCTTACTTTTGTTTATTAAAATACTGAAAGAAATCAGAATTGGGATCTACTACCATCATACTGGATTTAGAAAAGGTCTTTTTATAGGCATTTAAGCTACGGTAAAAGGTAAAGAATTCAGTATCTGCACCGTAAGCTTTATTATAAATATCGGCTGAGATGGCATCACCTTCACCGCGTAAGGTTTCGGCTTGACTAAACGCGTTAGCTAACAAAACCACACGGTCTTTATCTGCCTCGGCACGCTTTTTCTCTGCGACTTCCGAGCCTTCAGAACGGAATTTACGCGCCGCGCTTTCGCGCTCTGCTTCCATTCTTCGAAACACTGAATCACTGACACCCTCAGGTAAATCAATACGCATAACTTGAACATCAACGATGTGAATACCTAATTTTGGAGCAATCGTTTTAGATTTTTCCATCAGTACTTCACGAATAGCTCCACGGTCGGTTGACACCAGTTGCTTAATGTTACGTTTACTAAATTCGCTACGAATCGCGCTTTTAATGGTTTGATTTAACCGTAAATTCGCTTGATTAATGTCACCACCTACCGCTGTATAAAAATCAGCAACATTATCGATACGCCATTTAACAAACAGATCGACCATCACGTTTTTCTTTTCAGCGGTTAGAAACTGTTCTGG